>NC_014926.1:0-147500 GCF_000185805.1 Thermovibrio ammonificans HB-1 | reverse complement strand
TGGAAGCCTCTTTCAGCTTGGAGCTCGAAGAGTCCATAATGGTTGTTGCCTCTTCTATCTGAGAGACCACGGTAGAGGAGGCTCTCCTTAAGGTTTCGAGGTTTTCCCTGCTGCTTTCGGAAATCTGCGAAGTTGTCTCTTTAATGCGGTTGAGTATCTGGTTTATGGTCTCTGTTATCTGCTCGGTGTTCTTCTGTATCTGTTCAGAGAGCTTCCTGATTTCTTCCGCAACAACCGCAAAGCCCCTGCCGGCCTCTCCGGCCCGAGCGGCCTCTACGGCGGCGTTAAGGGCAAGCAGGTTGGTACGCTGGGTAACGTCTTTTATTATCTGAACAACCGAGGTTATCTGTTCGGCCTGTTTGGCAAGGTCGTTAAGCTGAGAGATAGAGCTTAAGCTGACCTCTTCCGTTCTGTCGAGTACCTCTTTAAGCTCTTTAAAGCTGCTCAAGGTGGAAGCTATTTTGGCGTTGGCCAGCTGAATCTGTTCAACGGTCTCCTTCATAGTCTCTTTAAAGTTTTCGAGGGGATTGGCTATCTGGTGGGCAAGGGAGGTTGCCTCACCAACGGCCTGCTGCTCCTGCTGAACCCGGGCTTTAACCTGTTGGGCAAGCTCTCTCATTTTGGTGGCCGTTGCAACGGTTCTCGCAAGGGAGCGCTTGGCGCTCTCAACTATGCTGCGCACCTTGGCTATAAAGGCGTTGAAGTAACGGGCGGCAGTTCCCACTTCGTCGGAGCTCTTTATGGGAAGCTCCCTTGTCAAATCGCCCTCCCCTTCGGCAAGGTCTCTTGCCGTTTCCGAAAGCTGGTTGATGGGCTTAACAACGGTGTGCTTCACAAAGAGAATAAAGAGGGCCACCATAAAGAGCATAAGAACAAGGGCAACAAGGAGATTCCTGTTCTTCTTCAGGGAGAGGAGGTCTGCCAGTATCTCCGACTCCTCTATCTCGGCAACTATGGCCCACCTGTTGCCGAAGACGTTAACCGGAGAGTAAGCTGCAAGAACCTTTTTACCGAAGAAGTTCTTTGTAAAGGTAACGCCCGACTCTCCGGCGAGGGCCCTCTCAACGGCCGGGTTATCTACTTTAAGAACTTCTATAGTTGTTCCCGCACTCTTTACAAGGGGGTTTTCTTCCTCGAGCTTTTTAAGGAAGCGGACGTTGTTTTTAAGGTAGTGGTCTTCACCTACAAGGTAAACCTCCCCGGTATTGCCCAAACCCACCTGCTTAAAGCGGTAGTTGAAGTTGACTATGGCGTCTATTTTGTCTACCGGCAACTGGAAGGCAACAACCCCTAAGAGCCTCCCCCCCTTGTAAACCGGAGCCGCTATAAAGGCGGCCGGCTGGTTGTAACTGGGCTCGTAGGGTTTAAAGTCTGCAAAAAGCACCGTTCCTTCGGGGGCTTTCAGGGCTTCCCTGAAAACCCTGGCAAGGCCGGTATCCCTGTAAGGGCCGTGGAGAAGGTTGGTAGCAAAGTCTTTCTCCTTAAAGTCGGTGTAGAAAATCGTTCCGTTGGTATCTATCAGGAAAACGTCGTAGAGGTCGAACGAACGGGCAAAACGGTCTATCCACTTGTGAATCTTCTCGTGCAAAACACAGTAGGTAGCGTTACAACCCTGAGGAACGAGGAGTCTGTTTTTCTCGCCTACCGGGTAGGGGTTCTTCACGATAAAAAGGTATT
The DNA here is from genome assembly GCF_000185805.1 of Thermovibrio ammonificans HB-1. Classification (NCBI taxonomy): domain Bacteria; kingdom Pseudomonadati; phylum Aquificota; class Aquificia; order Desulfurobacteriales; family Desulfurobacteriaceae; genus Thermovibrio; species Thermovibrio ammonificans. The sequence continues at coordinate 145,823 of NC_014926.1, read as the reverse complement.
GAGCAACGATTCCTGCTTCACTTCGGGGGAGGTAGTAGTTAACCGGCTTGGGCTGGGGAGCACCGGGAATGGAGTAGTTCACCCTGGGCAGGTAGTTCCGCCTGTACTCTTCTATCAGGGCCCTCTTGGCCTCTCCAAGGTTCACACCAACCTCAGAGGGTAAACGGTAGAAGCTCTCATCGAATGGCTCAAAGAACTCTTTAATAGAGAGGTCCTCAGAGGTGGAAGTGAGAAGGTCTTTCATGTAGTCGAAGTAGTCCTCTACGTGCTGTTTCTTAGACTCCCTTATGACTGTAAGCCTGTTGAAGGCCTCCTTTATGAGGTTCTCCTTGGTTGTCCTGTAAGAGAGAAACCCCAGAACGAGAGCTAAGGTGAGTATTCCCAAAAGCCCGAAGAGTAAAAGCTTTCTCTCTATTCCGAACCTGCCGAGCACGGTCCACCTCTGAGAGTTTGTAGGTTAAGGGAGCGGTTTTTCTAAGTATCGGACGGAGCCTGCTCTTTTTTCGGGGGGCGGCGCAGGAAGGTTTTTCTCAGCTCGAAGGTAGCGGAGGCCATGAGACCCACGAGAGCCACCACAAGACCGGTAGGGATAACCACGTTGTAGTCGTAGGTCGTTTCAAGGGCAAGAACAACGGCCGTAAACGGAATCTTCATAACAACGCCTACAAAAACGGCAGCCCCTATTGCGGCAAAGTAGAAGGGCTCAACCGGAATGCCAAGGTAGGTGATAAGCTCAGCAAAGGCGTAGCCGGTAAGGGCCCCTATACTCATAAGGGTGATGAAGAGACCTCCTACCGCGTTTGAGTAGAGGGAGACGGCGTTTGCAACTATCCTTAAAACGGCAAGTAGGAAAAGGGTCAGAAGGGGCAAGTGGATTTTGCTGTTTATAAGGGCCTCTACAACCTCGTGGCCGGAAAAGCCTCCGTAGGGAGAAACTTTAAGCACTGCGGCAACGGTTAGGCCGCCTACAAGGGATATAACGGCTGCCTTGAGAAACGGGGAGAGCCGGTACTGAACGGTTGTAGAGAGGAAGTAAAGGAGCCTGTCTCTGATGAGCAGGTAGAGGTAGATTGCTACGGTTATGAAGGGAACGAACAGAAGCAGGGAAAGGAGGTAATCCGGTTGAACCTGCTTACCTATGGAGTAGTTGAAAATCAGAGGGGAGAGGAAGTTGAGGGCCACAACGAAGGCGGAGAAGCTCCCTATAACCATAAAGCCGACGAAATCCTTTATGAGGAAGTAGGCAACGTTCTCAACGGCAAAAACTATGCCGGTAATCGGCGAAACGAAGACCGCCGCTATACCGCTACTCGCCCCAACGCCTATCAGAACCTTTAGGAGCTCTTTGGGAAGTTTGAAGAGGGAGTGGAACCTGTAAGCTATCATGGCACCGATTGCCGCAGACGGACCTTCGTTCCCGACTGCGAAACCGCTCCCTATGGAGAGGGCGGAGGCAACGATTTTCAAGGCAAGGTCGCCCAGGTTAAAGGTCATCCTGTTCTCTTCAAGGGCCTGGGCTATCTCCCTCACACCGTACTCCCTTGCCTTCTCGTTGTGGAGGATGATGAGGTTTACCATGAGAATCGACGAGGTAGTAACGAAGGCAACGTACCAGAAGGGAAGGTGGGGTATGGTCTCCTCGGGCTTCCCAAGGTACAGGGTGTAGGAGATAAGCTTTGTAAATATAACGTAGAACGAAACGGCAAGCCCGGTTGAGATACCTACGAGAAAGGAGACCCAGAAAAGGTGCTTTACCTTGCTCATCCGGTTTAAAAGGGAGGGGAGGCCCCCTCCTTAAACCTCCCTGAGGATAAACTCAACAACCGTTCTTACAGGCTGTCCGGTTGCCCCAGCTTCGTAGTACTTCCACGGAGAGCTGAGGAAGGCGGGACCGGCGATATCAAGGTGGGCCCAGCTTTTTACTTTATCGGCATCTACGAAGTTCTCGAGGAAGAGCGCTGCGGTTATGGCACCTCCGTAACGGCTCTTACCTACGTTTTGAATGTCGGCCCACGTTCCCTTAATCTCCTCTTTCAGGTCGGGGTCGAGGGGCAGACGCCAGAGCTTCTCCCCCGTTTGGCGGGAGAGCTCGGTAAGCGTTTTTGCAAGGCGGTCGTCTTCTGTAAAGAGGCCGCTGGTGTAGTGGCCCAGGGCAACAACACAGGCACCGGTAAGGGTTGCCATATCTATCATGTAGTCGGGCTCGAGCTCGGAGCCGTAGATGAGGGCGTCGGCAAGGATGAGCCTTCCCTCGGCGTCGGTAGAGTGGACCTCTACGCTCTTTCCGTTCCTGTAAACGATTATGTCGTCGGGCCTGTAGGCCTTGCCGTCGGGCATGTTCTCAACGGTGGGTATGAGGGCGTGAACTTCAACCTCGGGCTTGAGCTCACCCACCGCCCTCATAATGCCCAGAACGGCACAGGCGCCGGCCTTATCCGACTTCATGGTTTTCATAAACTGCTCGGGTTTTATGTTGAGACCGCCGCTATCGAAGGTAACTCCCTTACCCACAAGGACTATTCTCTTCTTGGCCTTCTTGGGCTTGTAGGCAAGGTGGATGAACCGGGGCGGGTTCTTGCTCCCCCTGCCGACGGTGAGTATCCCCACCATCTGGTTCTTCTCAAGTTTTTTCTCGTCGAACACCTTACACTCAAAACCGAACTCCTGGGCGAGCTCCTTGGCCTTCTGGGCAAGGACTTCAGGGGTCACAACGTTTCCGGGCTCGTTAACTATGGAGCGGGTGTAGTTTGCGGCCTCGGCAAGGACTCTGCCCAGGCGGAAGCTCTCTTTGTGTTCCGAAGGGCCTACAACGGTAACTTTAAGGGACTCTTTCTTCTCCTCTTTGTACCTATCGAAGGTGTAGCCGCCGAGCAGCAGCCCCTCGACGGTTGCCTTAACGGCATCGCCTTCAAGTTTTTCAAGGGCGAGAGGCTCGCAGACAACCTTTTTTGCCTTTAGAGAGGCAGCTTTTTTAACACCCTTGGCGGCCGCAAGCCTAACGGAGTCGGCGTTCAGCTCCTTCTTCTTGCCGAGCCCTACGTAAATTACGGCTTTAAAGGCATCTCCCGGCAGAACTGCCACTTCCCCCTTTTTACCTGAGAAGTTAAGGGCCTTGAGCCTCTCCTTCTCCGACTGCTCCAGCTCTTTAAGGCCCTCGTAAACGCCGGTTATCAGGGCATCGCCCTTTCCCTTATGCTGGGAGGAGTAGGAAACTTTTACCTCCATCTCTCAACCTCCTATCCTTTCTGGTCGAAGCTCTTTAAGGCGGGGCTCCTTACGCCCTTCTTGTAGTTTTCCGCCTCGGCAGGTATGAGCTTCCTGAAACGCCTCTGGATAACCCAGTTCAGGAAGAAGATGGTAAACACGGGGAGGGAAGCTCCCACGAAAGCGCTCTTAAAGTTCAGAGAGAGGGTTGCAAACTCCTTTCCCGAGTACTGAACGATAAAGTCAATCATGAGGAAGAAGAGGTAGAGGGAAACAATGTAGTAGACCTGCTTTACGTACTCAACGTAGTCTAAGATAACCGCCGTCAGGAAGGTGATTTTAAAGCTGAAGGTGAGGGCGTAGGCAAAACCTCCGGGTTTTATGGCCCCCAAGGGATTAAAGTCACCCGACGGCGACGACTGAAGGAACTTCAAGGCCGAGTTGATTCTCATAAGTCCGGTAATCGTGGGAAGCGATATCACCAGGAAAACCACAAGTCCCCAGAGGAACATAGTCCAGTTCATCTCTCTCCTCCCGCCTCTTTAAGTAGCTTAACCGCCCGCTGGAGTATTCCGGGCTCGTCGGCCTGAATCTGTGGGTTTTTCAGTATACCTTCAACGGCTTTAGACAGGTGTTTTTTAGCCTCTTCCAGCCTGCCGAGCTTAAACAGGCACTCTCCGTAGTGCTCGTTTATAACCGGGTCTTGGGGCTTTAAGCTGAGGGCCCTTTCAAGGTAACTGCAGGCCTCCCGGTAGCGCCCCATTTTGTAGAGTATCCACCCTTTCGTATCGAGAAAGGCGGCACTGTTTGGCTCTTCTTTCAAGGCTCTGTTTACCAGTTCAAGGGCCCTGTTGAGCTCTTTTCCCCTCTGGGCGTAAAAGTAGGCAAGGTAGTTGAGGGAGTCGGGGGTGGGCTTGAGCTTCACAAGCTCTTTCAGGTAGTTCTCCGTTTCGTCGTAGCGGCCCAGCTTTTCAGAGAGGTAGGCAAGGTAAAAGAGGAGGTCGGGGTTGTCCTTAGGGTTACCTCCGAGCTCCTTCAAGAGGCTGTAGGCCCCTTGGGTGTCGCCGAGCTTGTCCTCAAGGAGGGCCGTTCTTATGAGGTAGGCAGGGTTTCCGGTAATCTCCCAGAGCTTCTGGTAGAGCTCCTTTGCCCTCTCGTAGTTACCGAGCTTGTAGTTGACTATGGCAAGCCGCTCAAGGACGGTGGGGTTCTCTATGTGGAACGAGAGGACCTTCTTGTAGGCTTCGAGGGCTTTTTTAAGGTTTCCGCTCATCTCGTAGGCAAGGCCAAGCATAAAGTATACGTTGGGGTTACCCGGGTTAAGCTTGGCTATTTTCTCGATAACGGGAATGACCTGCCTATACTCCTTTAGCTGGAAGAGGTTGGCCGCAACCCACGACAGAAGCCTCAGGTCGTAAGGTGATAGGGAAACCAGGCGGTTCAGGGCGTTTACCGCCTCTTTCGTTTTACCCTCCGCAAGGTAGAGAAGGGCCAGCTCCCTCAGGGCGTAGATGTTGTCGGGCTCTTTCTTTAGAACCTCTTTGAGGAACTTCTCGGCGTGAGGGTAGTCTTTAAGGTTCATGTAGACCTTGCTCAGCAGCAGGAAGGCGCTCTCAAAGCCGGGGTTAGCAGAGATGGAGCGTTCAAGGTAGAGCCTTGCCCGTTTATAGTCTTTTTTGAGGAAGTAGACCTGACCGAGGAAGTAGTTGACCAGGTAGTCGTTGGGGTAGAGCTTCCGCGCCCTCTGCAGAACCTCCAGGGCCTTATCGGGCTCTCCCCTGTTTATGAGAAGGTTGGCAAGGAAAACGAAGGAGTCTCTGTCAGGGTGGATAGAGATGAGCTTCCTGTAAACGTTCTCGGCCTCGGCAAGTTTACCCTCAACAACCAGCAACCCGGCGTAGAGCTTCAGGGCATCGGGGTCGTTGGGATTTCTCTTTAAGGCCTCCCGAATTAACCTCTCGGCCTCTTTGAACTTCTGGTGGGAAGCGGCAATCTTCGCCGCCTCAACAAGGTAAACCGTGTTACGGGGCTCAAGCTCGGCGGCCTTCTCAAGGGCCTCAATAGCCTTCTGCCAGTTGCCGCCGGCCTGGTAGTTTAAAAAGAGCATGTAGTAGTAAGAGGCAGTAGGCTTAAACTTAAAACTCCCCTTGACCTCCTTTACCGGAGACGGCCTCTCGGGAGGGGAGACCTTTACCTGCTGCTTCCCTCCGGTTAAACTTTTACACGAGGAGGCCAAAAAGAGCAGGGTTAAAAGGGCTAAACCTCTTCTCATTCAGACTACCTTTTATTTTGAAGATTTAAACAGAGGACGCACTAAATTATAAGCTATGGAAAAGAGCCTCAAGGAGATAAAAGAGCTTCTCAACCTCCTGACCAAAAACAACTTCGCCCTCTTCCCTCGGGTAAAAGACCCGGAAAAGAGGCTGAGGAAGCTCTTCTCCGAGCTCAAACCACACCTTGACAGGAAGAGAAAAGCGTGGGTGGATAAGGTTCTGAAGCTCCTGGACACCTACCCCCAGATGACCCAGGAGCAGCAGAAGCGCTTCCTGAGGGAGCTCCACTCGGTAATCACCCTCAAGTTCACGGCCGAAGAGATAGAGAAGGCCCGGGAAAAGGAGCTTCCCCCCAAAGAGCGGGTAGTAGCCGCCGGCAAGAACTTAAAGAGGGCCCCAAAACTCTACCCGATAGAGGCCTTCTTCCAGCCGGTAGAGAAGATAAAAGGGATAACCGCCAAAAGGGTCAACAGGCTGAAAAAACTCGGCATAGAGAGCGTTATAGACGCTATCTACTACCTGCCGTTCCGCTACGAAGACAGAACCACCGTAACGAAAATGGCGCAGCTGAAGCCCGACAGGGAGCAGCTGGTAAAGGGAAAAGTAACCGCCATCTCCCAGATAAAAACGAAAAACGGCAAAGAGCTACTCAAAGTCACCCTCTACGACAAAACGGGGGCCGTTTCGCTCATATTCTTGAATAAAAAGGTGTTCGGCTACTACAAACTCCTCTTTGAGAAGGCCAAAAAGCTGGGCAAAGAGGTCCTTGCATACGGAAAAGTGAAAAGGAGCACCTCCGGCTTCACCATCTACCACCCGGAAGTTGAGGTGCTGGAGCCGGGAAGGCTGGAGAAGCTCGGAAGAATTCTCCCCATCTACCACTGCGCGGAGGGGCTTAAACAGACAACGGTCAGAAGGGACATCCACTTTGTAGTAGAGAAGGTTCTGCCCTTCATGCCCGAGTACCTGCCGGAGAAGATAAGAAAGAGGCAGAAGCTCCTTGAGGCCGCCGAGGCGTTCTGGAGAGTTCACTTCCCCTCCGACGAAAAACCCGAAGAGCTCCAAACTTTTCGCTCCCCTCCCCAGAGGAGGGTGATATTCGACGAGCTCTTCCTATTTCAGCTGGCCTTGGCCCTGCACAGGCAGAAAGTAAAAAGGGAGCGGGGGATAGCCTTCCCCGTAACCGAGGAGCTCATAGAGGAGTTCAAAAAGGCCCTACCTTTTAAGCTCACCGGAGCCCAGGAGAGGGTTTTAAAAGAGATTGTTGAAGACATGAAAAAGCCCGAGCCGATGAACCGGCTCGTTCAGGGAGACGTGGGAAGCGGTAAAACAGTAGTTGCCGCCGCCGCTGCCTTCTTTGCCGCAAAGAGCGGATACCAAACGGCGGTTATGGCGCCCACCGAGATACTGGCAAACCAGCACTACAAGAAGTTCAAAGAGTTCCTGAAACCCTACGGCATAACGGTGGGCCTGCTCACCGGGAGCATGACAAAGAGAGAGAAGGAGACCGTTTACAGGGCCATAAAGGAGGGGGTGATAAAGGTCGTTGTGGGAACCCACGCCCTCATACAGGAGGGGGTGGAGTTTAAGAACCTGGGCCTTGTGGTGATAGACGAACAGCACCGATTCGGCGTAAAACAGAGGGTAGAGCTCAAGAAAAAGGGGAAAATGCCCGACGTTCTGGTGATGACGGCAACGCCGATACCCAGAACCTTAGCGATGACCGCCTACGGAGACCTGGACGTTTCCGTGATAGACGAGCTTCCCGCCGGCAGGAAACCGGTTAAAACTGAGATACTCTTCAGCGACGAGCTCCCAAAACTCGTTAAGAGGCTCAAAGAAGAGCTCCAAAAGGGCAACAGGGCCTACATAGTTTACCCCCTGGTGGAGGAGTCGGAGAAGCTCGAGCTTAAGGCCGCAACCGAGATGCACCACTTCTGGAGCGAGAAGCTCAAACCCTACAGAGTGGGCCTCCTACACGGGAAGATGAAACAGGAGGAGAAGGACAAAGTCATGGAGGCCTTTAAGAGAGGGGAGTTCCAGGTTCTCGTTTCCACAACGGTTATAGAGGTGGGGGTAGACGTTCCCGAAGCTACGGTTATGGTGATAGAGCACGCAGAGCGCTTCGGCCTTGCCCAACTCCACCAGCTCAGGGGAAGGGTAGGCAGGGGAGACAGGCAGTCCTACTGCTACCTGGTCACCTCCAGGGAGGTCGGAGAAGAGGCGATAAAGAGGCTAAAGGTTTTAGAGTCCACAAACGACGGCTTCAAAATAGCCGAGGCAGACCTTGCATTCAGAGGACCGGGGGAGATTTTCGGCACCCGTCAGTCGGGGCTGGGAGACTTCAAAGTGGCCGACCTCCGCAGGGACTACGACATCCTGAAGGAGGCCCGCCGCGAGGCGATGGAGCTTATCAAGGAGAACCCGGAGCTCAACGGACTCGAAGAGCTCAAAAAACTGATGAAGTTCAGGTTCGGCGAGAAGTTCGACCTGGTAGAGGTAGGGTAGCACCTCACTCCCTTAAAGCCCCAACCATCTCCCCTACGCTCTTAAAGCCCTCTTCCCTCATGTAGTTCTCTATTCCAGCTACTATCTCTTCAACGGCTTTGGGGTTGAAGAAGTTGGCCGTTCCCACCTGAACTGCAGAAGCTCCGGCGAGGAAGAACTCAACTGCGTCTTCCCAAGTGGTAATGCCCCCTATCCCTATAACGGGAACGGAAACGGCCTTTGAGACCTGGTAAACAATCCTGACGGCCACCGGCTTTATGGCCGGGCCCGAGAGGCCACCGAACCGGTTCTTCAGCCTCGGCTTCCTCTTCCTGATGTCTATAGCCATCCCCAGAAGCGTATTTATTGCCGAAATTGCGTCGGCCCCAGCAGACTCTACGGCCTTGGCAATCTCTACCGGGTCTGTGACGTTGGGGGAGAGCTTCACTATCACAGGCTTATCACAGACCGACTTTACGGCCTCTGTAACCCTTGCCGCCTCTACCGGGTCTACGCCGAAGGCAAGGCCCCCCTTCTTCACGTTGGGGCAGGAAACGTTAAGCTCAACGGCGTCAACTCCGTCGACCCCCTTGAGGGCCGCGGCAACCGCCCTGTACTCTTCAACCGTAGAGCCGTAGATGTTGGCTATAACCCGGCACCTGTACTCCTTTAGCTTCGGCACTATCTCCTCAACGAAGTACTCAACTCCCGGGTTCTGAAGGCCTATGGCGTTGAGCATCCCGCAGGGGGTCTCCCAAATCCTCGGAGGCTCGTTACCTTCGCGGGGCTTCACAGAGAGCCCCTTCACGCACACGGCCCCCACCCTGTTAAGGTCGAGGTAAGGGGCGTACTCAAGGCCGAAGCCGAAAGTGCCCGAAGCGGTCCAAACGGGGTTCTCAAACTCAACGCCGAAGAGCTTCACCTTCAACATCACTTAACCTTCCTGAGGAAGCAGATTGTCTCTACGTGGTAGGTCTGGGGGAACATATCCAGCACCTTCGCTCTTTCCATGTGAACGCCGTACTTGTAAAAGAGGGCAACGTCCCTTGCAAGGGTTGCAGGGTTGCAGGAGACGTAGATAACCCGCCTTAGGCGGGGAAGGGTGGCAATCGTTCGGATAATCTTCTCGTTGAGGCCGCTCCTGGGAGGGTCAACAACCACAAGGTCGGGGCCGTTCTCCCTGATTATCTTCAGGGCCTCTTCGGTTTCGCGGCAGTAGAAGTTCACGTTGCGCAGGCCGTTTATGTCCTTGTTGTAGAGGGCGTCTGCAACCGCCGAGAAGTTTGCCTCTACCCCGAAGGCCCTGTGAACGTAGCGGGCAACGGGAATTGTAAGGGTTCCCACACCGCAGTAGAGGTCTCCGGCCAGCATGTACTGGTGCTCCATTGCGCCCCGGGCCACCCTGTCTATCAGGTTGCCCACCTGAAAGCGGTTCACCTGGAAGAAGGAGTCTGCACTGACCCTGAACTTAAACTTACCTACAAGCTCGTAGGTGAAGTCGCGGCCGAAGAACTTGATTCTCTCGGGGTAGCCCGAAGAGCCCTGACGGTATATGCCAAAGCCCACAAGGTTAACGCCGAGAAGCTCTTTAAGCTCCTCAAGCTCGAGCTCAACCCGCTTAAACTGCCTGGGGAAAACGATTTTCAGCAGAACCTCATCCTTAGAGGAGGAGTAGAGGTGGAACTCGGCGGGCTCGGTGGGGAGTTTGGGGAGAAGCTCCTTGAGCCTCGGGAATATCCCCTCCAGGTCCTCCTTCAGGAGCGGGCACCTCTCAACCTCTACAACCGAGTGGGAGTTCTTGGCAAAGAACCCCACTTTGCCCCCTTTAACCTTAACCTGAACCCGGTTCCTGTAGTTCCAGGGAGAAGGGGAGGGAATAACCTCATCTATGTTGGGCCTCTTGATTTTGCCTATTTTCTGCAGGTTCTCCTCAACTACGGCCCTCTTAAACTCCACCTGCTTCCTGTAAGAGATGTGCTGCCAGTCGCACCCGCCGCACTTCCCGAAATAGGGGCACCTGGGCCTTACCCTTCCCGGCCCCCTTTCAAGGAGCTTAACAACTCTTGCCTCCGAGTAGCCGCTCTTTCTGCTGGTCTCCTCGGCAACGATGAGGTCTCCGGGAGCCACCTGGGGAACGAAAACGGCACGGCCGTTAAGGCGGCCAAGACCTTTACCGCCGTAAACCAGCTTTTCTTTTCCTCTTCCCCTCTGCTTCACAGCGCCTCCGGTTGGGCTGAATTATACGAATTTCCGGCCGATAATCTTCAAGCAACTTCCTATTGAGAGGGGATGGCTATGAGGATAAAGACCAAGTTGATGGTCTCTCTGTTCTTAGAAGTTTTCATGATTTTCGTGTTAACCGAGTTTGCCTACCACAAGATAGAGCGCTACAGGGAGCTGGACAGACTCAGCCACGCGGTTTACCAGGTAGAGAAGGAGCTGCTCCAGCTGGAGGGAGCGGTTCTAACCGGCGACGCCCAGGATAAACTGCTGTCGCTGGAAGAGCGTATGGAGAGCCTGAACCAGTTCCAGGAGCCCGAGGCAACAAAGGCCTACTCGGTGGCGGTTTCGGTTCTCTCTCAGGTGGGGAAGGCGAAGGACCCCCAGCAGGCTCTTGCCGCCATAAAGAGGGGAGAGCAGGAGCTCGAGGCGATAAAGCGGAAAATCCTAAAGAAGGATGATTCAATACTCAGAGAGGCCGAGGTCATAGTCCGAATTATCCCCCTCTTTAGCCTGGTAATCATCGGGATAGGGGCCATAAGCACTTACAGGGCAATAGTCAGACCCCTTAACGAAATGTCTAAAGCGATGCGGGAGATTGAGAAGGGAGACCTTACCAAGTCCCTCAACATAGACAGGGACGACGAGCTGGGAGAGCTTGCGAGGGAGTTTAACAGGTTCCTCAGCTGGATAAGGGAGACCTTTAAGGAGCTCGAGAAGCTCTCGGCCAGGGTCTCCAACGAGGCGAGTATGCTGGTTGTTGAGCTCTTGAACACGAGCCTCAAAAACGACGACATTAAGAAGAGGTTTGCCGAGCTCTCCATTTCGTCTGAAGTCCTTGCCAACTCTATAGCCGACGTTAACAGGCTCATAGACTCCTCCTCTAAGCAGGTAGAGAGGGTTAACGAGGAGACCGAGAGGGGAACTACCATAGTTTCCCGCTCCGTTAACGACGTTCAAACCCTTGCAGACAAAGTTATAGGCCTCAGGAACAGGGTTGAGGAGCTTCAGAAGAGCTCCACGAAAATCCAAGAGGTTGTTGAGACCATCAAGAGCATAGCCGACCAGACCAACCTGCTCGCCCTTAACGCCGCAATAGAGGCCGCAAGGGCCGGAGAGGCCGGCAGGGGCTTTGCGGTTGTTGCGGAAGAGGTGAGGAAGCTCGCCTCGAGAACAGTTGCCTCCGCCGAGGAGATTGGAAAGATAGTGGGAACGATTATCGAGCTCATCCAGTCGTTCTCCAACGAGCTTGAGGGAAGGGCCAAGGAGGCCTTCACCGTTAAGCAGGAGATGGCGAAAACCGAAGAGGTTCTAAAGAGCATTCGGGAGACGGTTGAGTCGCTGGCAGAGGTTACGAACAACGTCCTCTTCTCACTGAACCAGCAGCTCTCGGCCCTCGATACCGTTAGGGACAACATAGCCACAATCAACGAGGAGATAGAAGGGTTCCAGCAGATATTCAGGAAGCTCCAGGACAGGATATTCAGAACTCGTTCGGCCATAAAGACCGTCCACGAGAGCATCTCCAGCTTCCGCATCGGGGAGCTCTCAACCATTGTGAAGGGGCTGGAGCTCTTCTCCGACTGGCTCTCTAAACTCCCCATGGCCCTCGAGAACCCGGCACTCGTAGACTACGACTCCTCTCCCATTAAGAGCTGGATAGAGCAGGAGTTCAAGAAAATCAAGGCTAAAGGCGTAACCGACCTTGTAAATGAGCTGGAGGAGAGCATAGAGGCCGCCTTCAGGAAGGCCAAGGAGATAGTGGAGGCCGTGAAGAGGGGAGAGCTCAAGAACTCGATGTTTGAAGAGCTCGAGCAGGAGGCGTCAAGGGTCATAGAGACCTTCGAGAGAATCGTGGAGAAGCTGAGGGAGAGCAATGGGTAGGCGCTCCGACGGAGTGGTTTACTACAAGGTAAGGTGCCCCGGCGGCAGGGAGATAACCGTTCCGATACTCTTCAGCTTTAAGGGAGAGGAGAGTGAGGAGGGGGTTGTGGCCACCAGCTTTTCCCCTCCAGGAATAGTGGAAATACTCAAAAAAAGGCAGTTCTTCCTCATAAAGGAGAACAGCCGTAGGCGGACCGTTTTAGTAAAGGGAAAGGTAAAGTGGTGCAAGGGAAACAGCTGCCTATTTCAGCTGGACGAAGAGGTCATAGAGGAGAAACGCTTCTACGAGCGCTTCGTTTTCTGCCCCGAGGAGCTGGGGGAGTTTGAGCTCCACCTGAAAAACGGCGAGAGGATACCGGTTAAAGTTCTGGACATTAGTATGTCGGGAATCAAGCTGCTGGTTGAGCGTTACGGGGAGAAGGTCTCCGCCGGCGAGACCCTCCTTCTGACCCAGGAGACCCGCTTCCTCACGGTAAAGGTTGTAAGGGTGGAGCGGGAGAAACGGGGAGCCGTTGTAGGGTGCAAGATAGTCAACACCAACTTTAACCTTATAGGGTTCATAATAAACCGCTACATAGAGCGGGTGGCCCAAATTTTGGAGAGCTTCAGTCGAAGTACCTGAGCTTCCTGTAAAGGGTATCCCTCTGAACGGGCCTGTAGCCGGCGTCCTTTATGAGCCTGATGATTTCCGACAGGGGGAGCCGGAACTTCACGCCGGCGGCCGCAACAACGTTCTCCTCTATCATAAGGGAGCCGAAGTCGTTGGCCCCGAATTTCAGGGCAACCTGGGCCATTTTGCCACCCTGGGTAACCCAGGAGGCCTGAACGTTGTCGAAGTTATCGAGGAAAATCCTCGACAGGGCCAGCACCTTCAGGTAACGCTCACCGCTGGCCTTCTCCTTAACCTGCCTGCCCAGCTCGGTGTTGTCGGGCTGGTAGCTCCACGGGATAAAGGCGGTAAAGCCGCCGGTTTCGTCTTGAAGCTCCCTTATAACGGAGAGGTGCTCAACGATATCCTCGTCGGTATCGAGGCTCCCGAACATCATGGTTGCCGTTGTCCGGAGGCCGAGTTTGTGGGCGGTTCTGTGAACCTCAAGCCACTCCTTAGTTTTTATTTTGTTCGGGGCAATCTGCTGCCTGACCCTGTCGGTTAGTATCTCGGCACCGCCTCCGGGAATAGAGCCCAAGCCGGCCCTTTTAAGCCGCCTTATAACCTCTTCAACGGTTAGGTTTGAGACCCGAGCTATGTGGACGATTTCCGGAGCCGAAAAGCCGTGAACGTGAATCTGGGGGAACTCCCCCTTTATAAACCTAAGGAGCTCCTCGTAGAACTCTATACCGAGGTCGGGGTGAAGACCTCCCTGCAGGAGGATGGCCGTTCCCCCCAGCTGGATGGTCTCCACTATCTTGCGGCGGAGCTCCTCCCGCTCTATAACGTAGGCGTCGGGAGCCCCTTTATCCCTGTAAAAGGCGCAGAACCGACACCTGCAGACGCAAACGTTGGTGTAGTTAATGTTCCTGTCTATTACGAAGGTTACCTCCCTCTCGGGGTGCTTCCTGTTCCTTACGAAGTTTGCAAGCTGACCGAGGGTGAGAAGGTCGGCGTTGAGAAGCTCAAGGGCCTCCTCCGCCGTTATACGCTCCCCACTCAGGACTTTTTCGGCTAAACGGTTCATAAACAACTCCCGGGACTATAATTAAGGAAGCTACGCTAAGAGTAATCTACGGGGTATCCGTTGGAGTGTCAAATCTGTGGCGGCAGCGGCTGGATTCTGGTTACAAAAGAGGGGAAGCAGTTCGTTAAAAGGTGTCAGTGCACCTTCTCTAAAAGCGTAAAGGCCTACCTTGAGTCGGCCGGCATACCGCCCCGGTATAGGCAGTGCCGCTTCAAGAACTACTACCCGAAAACGAGGGACCAGTTAAGGGCCCTTAAGGTGTGTAAAGAGTTCGTTCAGCTCTTCCCCTTTACCAAGAAGGGGGTTCTACTCTTTGGCACTCCCGGAACCGGTAAAACCCACCTTGCGGTGGCGACCCTGAGGAACATAATAACGGCAAAGGGGTTAAAGGGCTTCTTCTGCGACTTTCGCGACCTTCTGGTGGAGCTCAAGCTCATGATGGAGCAGAGGCTCCCAATAGGGGAGAAGCTGGAGGAGATAAGGAACGCCCCCTTCCTCGTTTTAGACGACGTAGGGGCCGAGAGGAATACCGAGTGGGCCAGAGACCTCCTGGCAGAGATAATCAACCACAGGTACTCCCAGTGTTTGCCGACTTTCATAACAACCAACCTAACGGTGGGCGACCCCTCTCCGGACTCCCTGGGAGGGAAGTTCGACCACAGGACGGAGTCGAGAATCTACGATATGTGTACCATAGTGCAGGTGAGCGGAGATGACAGGAGAAAAGAGGCAGCCGGCCTATAAGAGCGTAGGAGTGATAGCAAACCCCACAAAGCCCGAGAGTGCAGAAGGGGTGAAGAGGGTTTTAAAGAAGCTCTCGGAGTTCCCGGTAAAGGTGTTCACCGACGAGGAGAGCTGCAGGCTGGTCAACGACAGCCGCTGCAGAAAAGTGGCAAAAGTCATAGACAGACTCCTGCTGCCCGACAAGGTAGACGTTATCCTGGTTTTAGGGGGAGACGGAACCTTTCTGACGGTTGCAAAGCTGGTAGATAAGCGTCCCGTTCCCCTGCTGGGAATAAACTTCGGCACTTTGGGTTTTTTAACCGAAATCTCCATATCCGAGATTGAGGAGTGCATAGAGCGTTTAATGAGGGGGGAGTTCCTCCTTGAGAACAGGCCGGTTATAAGGGTGAAGGTTTCAAGGAGGAACGGCCACATCTCAATTTACAGGTGCGTTAACGAGGTGGCGATAAAGAGGGACACCCTCGGCAGGATAATAGAGGTTGAGCTGAAAGCCGACGGAGAGTACCTGACAACCTTTAGGGGAGACGGGGTAATCGTGGCAACGCCTACCGGCTCAACGGCCTACTCCCTCTCGGCCGGCGGCCCGATTCTCATTCCGACCCTAAACGCAATGCTCTTAACTCCGATATGTCCCCACACTCTAACTTTAAGGCCGCTGGTCTTAAAAGGGGAGACCTGTATAACGGCGAGCCTAAAGAGCGACAGCGAGAACGTGATGGTTGTTTTCGACGGACAGGAGGGGATAGAGCTTCGCCCCGGCGATGTTATAGAGATAACCCGCTCCCCCTACGACCTGCTGATACTGAGGGACCCGAGGAAGTCCTACTACCAAACTCTTAGGGAGAAGCTGAAATGGGGCTAATAACAGGTGCAGTTGCGGCCGTAACGGCGGCAACGGTGATGTTCAGCATCAACCAGGGGATAAAAACCCCCGAAAGTGCCCAAGGCTACATGGGAAAAATATACATCTCGAACATCGGCAACCTGCCGCCCGACGCAAAGGACGGAGACGGCTACATAACCCTTGCCGACCTTAACGGCAGAGTGGTAAAGCAGAAGTTCGTTAAAGGTTTAAACGCACCGAAAGGGATAACCTTCTGCGACGGGAAGCTCTTTGTTGCCGACATAGATAGGGTGGTTGTTGCAGACCCTTCAACCGGCAAGGTGATTAAAGTGATTCCCGTTGAAGGGGCAAGGTTCTTAAACGACACGGCTTCCAACGGGAAGTCGGTATTTGTGTCGGATACCCAGACCAACTCAATCTACGAGATAGACCCGAAAACCTACAAGGTGAAGCTGTTCATAAGAACCCACAGGTTGGAGGGCCCCAACGGCATAGACTTCGCAAAAGACGGAAAGATGATAGTTGTAAGCTGGGGAGGGGGTAAAGTCCTCCAAGTGGGAAAGGAGATTAAAGTTCTGGCAAGCGGCTTTAAGAATTTAGACGGCGTTGTCGTTCTGCCCGACGGCTCCATACTCTTTTCGGACTTCTCGGCCGGTAAGGTTTACAGACTGAAAAATGGCAAGGTGTCTACCGTTGTCTCCAACCTCATATCGCCGGCAGACATAGGTTACTACAGGGGAGTGCTGCTCATCCCCGAGTTCATGATGAACACCGTTAAGGCGGTAAGGCTGAGATGAAGCAGATAGTTGTTCTAACCGGAGAGTCGGGGGCGGGGAAGACAAGCGCCCTTCGCCACCTGGAAGACCTCGGGTTCTACGCAATAGACAACATACCCCTGTCGCTGGTTGAGGAGCTGATAGACCTCATAGAGGAGAGCTCCAAAATAGAGAAGGCTGTTCTGGTTGTTGACGCAAGGAGCCCGGAGTTTGAACAGAAGGCCAGAGAGCTCTTCTCGCGGCTCAAAGAGCGCCACCCAAACCTTTCCATATGGTACCTGACCGCAAGGAAGGAGAAGCTCCTCAACAGGTTCAAGGAAACCAGAAGACCCCACCCGTTCCAGCGGTTCTACCCGGATAAAAACTTAGAGGAGCTCATAGAGAGGGAAAAGGAGGTTTACGAGAAGCTCTTCTCCCTCTTTGACAGAACCATAGATACAACGAACCTAACTGTTCACGACCTCAAAAGGCTCATCAAAGAGCTTCTCCTCCTCCAAAAGCCCCAACTTCAAGTAACTTTTCTGTCGTTCGGCTTCAAGTTCGGCGTTCCCCAAACCGCCGACAACGTCTTCGACGTGCGCTTCCTTCCGAACCCCCACTTCGTTCCCGAGCTCAAGAGGAAAACCGGCATGGACCAAGAGGTAGCGGATTACATCTTCCGATTCCCCGAATCCCAAGAGGCCCTAAAGAAGATAAAGGAGCTCGTGCTCTTCACGCTACCCCAGTACGAAAAAGAGGGCAAAGCCTACGTAACCTACGCCGTAGGCTGCACCGGCGGTCAGCACAGGTCGGTGGCCTTTGCAGAAATTCTGGCAGAGGAGGTTGCCAGAGAGTTTCCCGAGTTTCAGATATTCGTGGAGCACAGGGAACAGGGGGTCAGAAGGAGAGTCTCCGAAGAAGGGTGTAGTGGTCGGCCCCCGGAAGAACTCTCAAGGTTGCCTTCGGGAGAACCCGAAAAAGGCCGTAAGCCCCTTCAAGGCAGGTAACGCGGTCTTCATCGCCAACGGCGATAAAGCAGGGAGCCTTCACCTTAGAGGCGTAACGGGTAAGGTCAAGCCCACAGAAAGATTCAAGGAGCCTCACAGCCCTCTCCGGGTTGAGCTTTTCCCCTACAGGGGGAGCTTCCTCTGAGCAGAACTCCCTGAAGAAGGAGACCCCTTCACTAAAGTTCCTTCTCAGCCGTTTCAAGAACCGCTTAACAACGACCTCGGGCTGAGAAACCCCCGAAAACTTAACGGTGGGAGCGAGCAGAACCAGCCGGGCCACCTTTTGGGGATAGAGGGCCGCCGTTAAAAGGGCAACGGAGGCCCCCAGCGACCAACCCACAAGCGTTACACCGTTCGGAAGGAGAGAGGCAACTTCGGCAGAGAGCTCCGGAAGGTCGGTAGAGAGAAAGGGAGACTCCCCGTGACCGGGGAGCTCCAGGTGGTTTGCCGAAGAGAAGGGCGTTCCTTCCCAAACGGAGGAGCTGAAGCTCCAGCCGTGGAGGGTAAAAATCATGCCGCCTTTTTACCCTCCTTGCCCTTGGGAGACTCCATCATCTTAAAGAGGTGGAACTCCTTTATAACCTCCATAGCCCTCTTAAGCTGGGCGTCTATCCACTTCTCCTGCTGCTTCCTCACCTCTTCGGTCTTCTCAGGGTGGGCCTCAACCTCTTTGGCCTCCTTCTTGAAGAACTCTATGTCCTCTTTGGAGAGCTTCACCTCTATGTCGGGCTTAATCCCCTTACCGTCTATACACTGGTGATTGGGCATGTAGTACTTGGCCGTTGTTATCTTGATTGCGTAGCCCATATCCAAGGGGTAGAGGGTCTGAACGGAGCCCTTACCGAAGGTTTTCTCACCTACAACAACGGCCCTGTCGTTGTACCTCAGGGCTCCGGTGAGAATCTCGGCGGCGCTTGCAGTTCCCCCGTTAACGAGCATCACAACCGGAATGTCGGTGGGTATCACGGGGTTGTGGAGGGAGTAGTAGCTCTTAACGCTCTCGGGGATGCGCCCCTTCGTGTAAACGATAAGGTCTCCTTTGGGAAGGAAGAAGTCGCTTATGGCAACGGCCGAATCGAGGAGACCTCCCGGGTTGTTCCTCAGGTCAACGATAATGCCCTGAAGCCCTTTGTGCTTCTTCAGGGCCTCAAGAGCCTTCTTAAACTCGTCTACGGAGGTCCTCTGGAAGATGGTAAACCTTATGTAGCCTATGTTCCCCGGGAGTATACGGTACTTCACGCTCTTAATCTTTATAACGGCCCTCGTGATTGTAAAGGGCTTGGGCTCGGCCCAGCCTTTACGCCATATCCAGATGGTTATCTTGGTTCCCGGTTTACCCCTCATGAGCTTCACGGCTTCCATGAGGGTCATGCTGGGGGTAACCTTCTTGCCGTCTATCTTAACGATTACGTCTCCGGGCTTTATACCCGCCTTGTAGGCAGGAGTGCCCTCTATGGGAGCTATTATCATCAGCCGGCCGTCTTTAGTCTTGGTAATCTGAATGCCGAGGCCCCCAAACTCACCGCTGGTTTCAACCTGAAACTCCTTAAGCTGGTCGGGGGTGAAGAGGGTACAGTGGGGGTCGAGCTTGTTGAGCATTCCCTGAATCGCACCCTCAAAGAGGGTCTTGGGGGTTTTAGGTTCAACGTACTTCTCCTTAACCAGCTGGTAGGCCTCCATAAAGAGCCTTATGTACTTCAGCTCCTGCTGAGAGTCCTGAGAGGCCCTTGCTATGGAAACCACCGAGTGTTTCCCTATCAGAACTACGGCGGCAAGGAAGAAGAGAACAAAGAGGGAGAGCTTGACGGCCTTTTTCATCTACTTCCTCTCTAAAACTTTTTTCACCTTCTCAACAATACCCTTATCGTCGAGCTTGAAGTAGTGGAGAAGCTCCCAGCCCTTTCCGGAACGGCCGAAAACGTCGGGAGTTCCGAGCCTCTCCATGGGCACGGGGTAGTTCTCAACGAGAACCTCGGCAACGGCAGAGCCCAGTCCCCCGATTATAGAGTGCTCTTCGGCCGTTACAACGGCCTTCGTCTTTTGGGCCGATTTTACTATAAGTTCCTTATCTATTGGTTTAACCGTAGGCATATGGATAACCTCTACAGAAATCCCCTCCTTCTCGAGCTCCTCGGCGGCAAGAAGGGCAAAGTGGGTCATAACGCCGTTCGCAATTACGGTAACGTCCTCTCCCTCCCTGAGAACGTGACCCTTACCGATTTCAAAGGTGTAGGTTTCGTCGAAAATCCTCGGGAACTTCTCCCTGGTGAGCCTTACGTAGAAGGGGCCGGGAGTGTAGGCGATTTTCCTTATAACCTGGCGGGTCTCAATGTCGTCTGCGGGAACGATGACCCTCATGTTGGGGATGTTCCTCATGTTGGCAACGTCTTCAAGGGCCTGGTGGCTTGCGCCGTCTTCACCTACGGTAATGCCGCCGTGAGTGCAGACGATTTTGACGCTCAAGTTCGGGTAACATATCGTCTGCCTTACCGCCTCCCAGGCCCTTCCCGTTCCGAAAATGGCAAAGGTGCTCACAAAGGGAATCTTGCCGGTTGTGGCAAGGCCGGCGGCGGTGTTCATCATGTTTATCTCTGCAATTCCCATATTGAAAAAGCGCTCCGGGAAAGCTTTTGCAAACTTGGCAGTTTTCGTTGAGCCGGAAAGGTCGGCATCGAGGACAACTATCCGTTCATCCTCCCTGCCGAGCTCAACGAGCGTATCGCCGTAGGCGTCCCTAAGGCTTACCTTCTCCATACTCTCCTCCGGGTTAAACTATTTCTCCCAGCTCTTTCAGGGCTTCTTTAAGGAGCTCCGGCGGCAGGGCCTTTCCGTGCCACTCGGCCCTGTTCTCCATGAAGGAGACCCCCTTACCCTTAACGGTTTTGGCGATAATCATAGTCGGCTTGTACTTCACCGTGTCCGCCTCATCAAGGGCAGCTTTTATCTCTTTAAAGTCGTGGCCGTTTATCTCAACAACGTGCCAGCCGAAGGCCTTCCACTTCTCAACCGCCGGGTAGATGGACATCACCTCGTCTACGGGGCCGTCTATCTGGAGGTTGTTGTTGTCGAGAATTACAACGAGGTTGTCAAGGTTGTAGTGGGAGGCCGCCATTGAGGCTTCCCAAACGCTGCCCTCCTGGGCTTCACCGTCGCCTATCATACAGTAAACCTTGCTGTCGCTTCCGCTCAGCTTCAGCCCCATGGCCATTCCAACGGCCGCACCGATACCGTGACCCAAGCTACCGGTGCTTATCTCTATTCCCGGCGTTTTGTGCATGTCGGGGTGGCCCTGGAGGTCTCCGTCGAGCCTCCTGAACTCGTGGAGTTTCTCCAGGGGGAAGTAGCCGGTGCGGGCAAGCACCGAGTAGAGGGCCGGGCAGACGTGTCCCTTAGAGAGGACAAAGCGGTCTCTCTCTTCCCACTTGGGGTTTTCGGGGTTGTGACGCATTTTGTAGTAGTAGAGGGTGACTATTATGTCGGCCGCAGACATGGCTCCGCCGGGGTGCCCCGACTGGGCCTCAGAGGTCATTTTGAGTATGTCCTTCCTCACCTCACGGGCTAAGGCCCTAAGGGTAACTTCGTCTATATCTCTGTTCCTCCGGGTGAAGAAGGAGGGCTCAAACCTTACCATGACAACCTCCGGATTTTACTTAAAAGGACTCTTCGCTCTTTATCCGCTCTATCTCTTTAAGAACCTGCTCTCTGGCCGTTCCGCCTATTACGTTTCTGCTGTTTACAGAGCCCTCAACGCTCATGAGCGAGAGGACGTCTTCCCCAAAAAGGTCTGAGAACCTCTTAAACTCCTCAAGGGTGAGCTGGTCGAGCTCCTTACCGGTATCGAGGCAGTAGGCCACAAGCTCGCCCACAACCCTGTGGGCTTCACGGAAGGGCATCCCCTTTTTGGCGAGGTAGTCTGCAAGGTCTGTGGCAAGGGAGAAACCTTTGCGGGCCTGTTCTCTCATCCTTTCGGCCTTCGGTTTCATACCGGCAACTACAAGGGCGTTAACTTTAAGGGCCATTTTAACGGTGTCGAGGGCGTCGAACAGGGGCTCCTTGTCCTCCTGAAGGTCCCTGTTGTAGGTGAGGGGAAGCCCTTTCAGTATCGTGAGAATGGCCATGAGGTCGCCGTAAACCCTTCCGGTTTTACCCCGGGTGAGCTCGGAAACGTCGGGGTTTTTCTTCTGGGGCATTATGGAGCTTCCGGTGCAGAAGGCGTCGGGAAGCTCGATAAAGCCGAACTCTTCGGTAGACCAGATGATGAGCTCCTCGGATAGGCGGGACAGGTGCATCATAACCATGGCGCAGTTAAATATAGTCTCGGCTACAAAGTCCCTGTCGCTTACTGCGTCCATACTGTTGCGGGTAACCCCCTCGAACCCCAAAAGCTCCGCAGTGAACTCCCTGTCGAGGGGGTAGCTGGTTCCGGCAAGGGCGGCAGAACCTAAGGGTGAGACGTTCACCCTCTTCAGTGTATCCCTGAATCGCTCCTCATCCCGCTTGAACATGTGGTAGTAGGCAAGCATGTGGTGGGAGTAGAGAACGGGCTGGGCTATCTGAAGGTGGGTGTAGCCGGGCATAACAACGTCTATGTGCTCCTCGGCCTGCTTCAGGAATGCGCGGCGAAGCTCTTTAAGGAGCTTCAAAACCTCCTCTATCTCGTGGCGAACGTAAAGGCGCACATCGGTTGCAACCTGGTCGTTGCGGGAGCGACCGGTGTGGAGCTTCCCCCCCACGGGGCCCACAAGCTCTGTGAGCCTCTTCTCAACGTTCATGTGAACGTCTTCAAGCTCGGTCTTCCACTCAAACTTCCCGCTCTCAACCTCTTCAAGGACTTTGTGGAGGCCTTCAACGATTCTGTCCGCCTCCTCCTTAGAGAGGATTCCCTGCTTGGCGAGCATTCTCACGTGGGCCACGCTTCCGGCTATATCGAAGGGGGCCAAACGTTTATCGTAGGAGACCGATTCGGTAAACTGCTCAACCAGCTTGTTTGTGCTCTCCTTGAACCTTCCACCCCAGAGCTTCTTCTCCAAAGGCCACCTCCTACTTGCCCAATTGTAACAGCAAAACTATAATTGCCTAAAGTTTTCAAGGAGGAAAATATGCTGGGCAGAGAGGTAAAGGAAGCCCTTACATTTGACGACGTTCTCCTGGTTCCCAACTACTCGGAAGTTCTTCCAACTCAGGTAGACGTAAGGACGAAGCTCACAAAGAAGATAACCCTCAACATCCCCATAATGAGCGCCGCCATGGACACGGTAACGGAGGCCGAGCTGGCAATAGCCATAGCCCGGGAAGGGGGAATCGGAATAATCCACAAGAACATGTCGATAGAGGAGCAGGCCGAAGAGGTAGACAGGGTTAAAAGAAGCGAAAGCGGAATGATAGTAAAGCCCGTTACCGTAAAGCCTGAGCAGACGATAGCAGAGGCCGAAGCCCTCATGAAGAAGTACAAGATATCGGGCCTGCCCGTTGTAAACGATGAGGGCAAGCTGGTAGGGATAATCACCAACCGGGACATCAGGTTCGTTAAAGACTTCTCCAAGCGCATCGCCGAGGTTATGACCAAGGAGAACCTCAGAACCGTTCCCGTGGGCACCACATTAGAGGAGGCCAAGGAGATACTCCACAAGTACAAAATCGAGAAGCTCCCGGTTGTTGACGAAAACGGCTACCTCAAAGGGCTCATAACCATAAAGGACATAGAGAAGAAGGAGAAGTACCCCAACGCCTGCAAAGACGAGCTCGGCAGGCTCATGGTGGGCGCGGCAATAGGGGTAGGCCAGGAGGCCCTGAAGAGGGCCGAGGCCCTGGTTGAGGCCGGCGTAGACGTTATAGTGATAGACACCGCCCACGGCCACTCCAAGGGCGTTATAGAGATGGTAGAGAAGGTAAAGAGCCGCTGGCCCGACGTAGACGTTATAGCCGGAAACGTTGCAACACCGGAAGGGACAGAGGCTCTCATAAAGGCCGGTGCAGACGCAGTTAAAGTGGGCATAGGCCCGGGTTCTATCTGCACAACCAGGATAGTTGCAGGCGTGGGCGTTCCCCAGCTCACCGCCGTTGCCCAGTGTGCAGAGGTTGCCGACAAGTACGACATCTCCATCATTGCTGACGGCGGAATAAAGTTCTCGGGAGACATCGCCAAGGCAATCGGGGCAGGCGCAAGGGTGGTGATGATAGGCAGCCTCTTCGCCGGAACCAAGGAGAGCCCCGGAGAGCTGATTCTCTACCAGGGCAGGAGCTACAAAGTTTACAGGGGGATGGGCTCCCTCGGGGCGATGAAGAAGGGAAGCAAAGACCGCTACTTCCAGAACGAGGTTGAGGAGAAGAAGCTCGTTCCCGAAGGTATAGAGGGAATGGTTCCCTACAGGGGACCCCTGGCCGACACAATCCACCAGCTCGTAGGAGGACTCAGGGCCGGAATGGGATACTGTGGAGCGGCCAACATAGAGGAGATGAGGAAGAAGGCCCGCTTCGTGAGGATAACAGCGGCCGGCCTTAAAGAGTCCCACGTTCACGACGTAATAATCACCAAAGAGGCTCCCAACTACTGGATAGAGAGGTAACCCCTCTCTATCCAGTTTTCCCCTCTTCTAATCTCACCCCGTAAAGGGAGAGAACGGCCAAGAACTCCCTGTTAAACCGCCTCCTCCAGCGGTTTAGTTCAACCTCGAAGGCCGTGGGGCGCTTCGGCCTAAACAGCAGCTCCATTCCAGCCTCTTCGGGCGTTCTGTCACCTTTACGCTGGTTACACTCGCAGCAGCAGGTCACAAGGTTCTCCCAGCTCCACTCTCCGCCCCGGCTCTTGGGAAGAACGTGGTCTATTGTTGCATCGCTGTCTTTCACCACGCGGCCGCAGTAGGCACAGGTGAAGTTGTCGCGGATGAAAACGGCCCTCCGCGTGGGAGAGGCGGTCTGCCAGTGGCGCAGAAGTACGGGCACCCTAACAACCAAAGGGGCGGGAAACTTTTTTGTAGGAGAGTAGAGGTAAACCGAGAAGTAGTGCTGGAGAACTTCGCACCTGCCCAAAACCTCAAGGAGGAAGGCCTTCTTGTGTGAAAAGACTGTGACGGGAAGGTAGGTCCTGTCGAGGACCAGGGTCGGGTAGAGAACCATCGGAAACTCCAATCCGGTTCAAATCCGATTATATTTAAAAGGAACAGTTTTAAAGAGGAATTTCCTCAAACCTCTCCTTGACCTTACCGCCACCGCTGTTATAAATTAACAGTCCACTTTTAACCAACCACGGAGGTTGCACCATGTATGCCGTAATAAAGACAGGCGGTAAGCAGTACGTAGTGGAGCCCGGTCAGGTTATAAAGGTTGAGAAGCTCAACCTACCTGAAGGGTCCGAGGTGGAGTTTGAGGCCCTTATGGTAAGGGGCGACAACGGAGAAGTGAAGGTAGGACCTGAAGCCAAGGGAACAAAGGTTAAGGCCACCGTTGTAAGGCACGGTAAGGGTAAGAAGATTATCGTTTTCAAGTACAAGGCCAAGAAGCACTACCAGCGTAAGTACGGCCACCGTCAACACTTTACAGAGCTTCAAATCAACGAAATCGTAGGTTAAACCGAAAGCCGATTGGAGGTTCGCCATGGCACATAAGAAAGGTATGGGTTCCACCAAAAACGGTAGGGACTCCATCGGAAAAAGGCTCGGAGTAAAAAGGCACGACGGCCAAATCGTTAAGGCCGGAAACATCATCGTAAGGCAGAGGGGAACTTCCATCCACCCCGGCCAGAACGTGGGAATGGGCAGCGACTACACCCTCTTTGCCCTGATAGACGGCGTTGTAAAGTTTGAAACCCGCCGTAACAAGAAGTTCGTAAGCGTTTACCCCGTTCAGTAACCAACAGGGGCGGAGCTTCCGCCCCTTTACCCTCCCTACCTGAAGCCCGCCATCCAGAGGAGCGCAACCCCCACAGCCTCGCCTACGGCAAGGGCGATAAACCCGGGCGTTGTAACCTTAAAGAGCTCCTTTGTTCCCATAGAAAGCGTAAGGAACCACTTAAAAAGCGTGTTAACAAAGGCCGAAAGCAGAACGGCAATTATCGCCGGCAACAGGGCAACCGAGGCCGAGGCGTAGAGCTTGGAAACGGAAAGGGTTAAAGGGTCTACATCTGCCAAACCGGAGATGGCGGCAACCCCGTAAAGGCCGTAGTTTCCGAAGTACTTCAGGGCGTTCCTCGAGGCAAATAGGACAAAGGCGTAAAAGAGGCCAAACTTAAAGGCCGTTGAGAGCTCAAAGGGGTTTTCTATCTTCACCTGGGTCTCCTCCGCCCCCTTGCCGCTTGTAAGCCTGTAGGCAAAGAGCATCCCGAAGGCAAAGGCAACCATAGAGGGGATGAGGAGGAACTTGGCAAAGTAAGGGCTTATTATGGCCGCAAGTAGGGTCATACGGGGGAACATTATGGCGGAAGCTCCCACTATACCGGCGCCGTACTCCCTGGTGAGAGAAGGGTTGAGCCTTGCCAAGGGGGAAAAAGTTGCAGTAACCGCAGTTGAAGAGACGAGCCCGCCCACAAAACCGGCAACGAGAATCCCCCTCTTACCTATAAGCTTGGTTAAAACGTAACCGAGGAAGTCTATAGAGGAGATAACAACAACCATAGTCCACACTTCTTTGGGGTTGACCCCGTGGAAGTTCCTGTCGGGAAGGAGCGGGTAGATAACAACCGTAACGGCCGCAAACTTCAAGAAGGCGTAGAGGTCTTCCAGCGTAAGGTGCTTTACGAACCGGTGCATCTGCTCCTTAAAGGAGAGCACAAAGAGCACCATAACCGCAAGGAGCGAGGCCAGCTGAAACTCCCGAAAATAACAGAGTGCCCCTATGGAGAAGGTTAAAAGGGCCGAAACCTCCGACGTTAGTCCCGGCAGCCCTTCAAGGAACTGGGCGAGGAGAACCAGAAGAGTTACTGCACCGAAGACCACCATTAAGAACCACTGGTTGTAAACAGCTGCCAGGTGGGCAGAAACGGTGCCGAGGAGAGATATGAGTATGAAAGTTCTGATGCCGCCGAAAGAGGGAGTTCCCTCCTTCTGTTTTTTAAACTCCCTCTCCACCCCCAAAAGGCCGCCCAGAAGGAGAGAAACGAGGTAAGGCTCGTATAGGTGCCACACCTCGGAGTTTACAAGCTCCCTGAGGAAGTTAACCATACAGCTCTCCTTCGAGAACCTCTCTCATAACCTTAACCGGAGCCTTCTGGCCGGTCCAGATTTCAAAGGCAACAGCCCCCTGGTGAATCAGCATCCCGAGGCCGTTTATAACCTTACAGCCTCTCTCCTTGGCCGCTTTGAGTAAAGGGGTAAGGGGCGGGTTGTAGATAATATCAACTACCACCTTCTCTTCGGGGATTTTAGAGTAGTCGAAGAGCTGAGGGTCTTGGGGGTGAAGGCCCAAAGAGGTGGTGTTTACGATAATATCAGCCTCATCAAGGAGCGTTTCCACAACCGAGTCCCTCAGAGGGTAAACGAGGACGTTTCCCCGCCTCGAGAGGAGCTCGCCGAGGGCTTTGGCCTTGGGGAAGCTCCTGTTTACAACGTGCAGGAACTTAACTCCCCCCTTTAAAAGGGCGTAGCCTACGGCCCTTGCCGCTCCCCCGGCACCGAACATCAGGGCCTTCTTCCCCTCAAGCTCTACGCCCTCTTCAAGGAGCGAGCGCAAGAAACCTTCGGCGTCGGTATTGTAACCGGTAAGCTGCCCCTCCTCGTTCTTTACGGTGTTAACGGCCCCCAGGAACTCTGCGTCACCTTCAAGGAAGTCCACAAGCTCGGCAACTTGCTCCTTATGGGGAACGGTAACGTTAAAACCCTTCACTCCGAGAACTCTCAGGCCCTCTATACCCTCCTTCAAATTTTGGGGGGCGAGGTTGAAGGGAACGTAAACGGCATCTATACCGAGAGCCTCAAAAGCGGCCGTCTGCATCAGCGGAGAGAGGGAGTGCTTAACCGGATGGCCTATTATGCCGTAAACGGCGGTCTTGCCGGTGAGTTTCATAACTCCTCCCCGGGGATAGTCTCTAAACGAAGATTATACAGGCGGGGCAAGGGATTACTCGGATTGGAGGGGGAAGTGGCGGGGACGACGGGACTCGAACCCGCGACCTCCGGCGTGACAGGCCGGCGTTCTAACCAGAACTGAACTACGTCCCCGTGGAAGTGGTGGGCGGAACAGGGATCGAACCTGTGACCTCCAGCTTGTAAGGCTGGCGCTCTCCCAGCTGAGCTATCCGCCCACGCGTTGACACTGGGAAATATAGGAAACGGCGGCGGAGGTGTCAACAGTAGAAGGGGGAATTTCTCCCTTAAAAAGCGTTCAAGAAGGCCGAAAATGGGAAGTAGGCGGAGGAGAGTATGGATAGAGAGAGTCTTAAGCTTTTAAAGTCGCTGCTTCCCGACTTCCTCAAGGAGATAGAGAGGGAGTTCTCAAGGGACCCGTTCGTCAGGGAGTTCGTAAAGGAGGAGAGGGCCTTTAAAGAGCTCGTAAAACTCCAGAAAACGCTTTTAAACCTGTTCCTTGAAAACCTTGAAGGTAAAAACAGGCTCAACGGTAAAGTTGAAGAGAGCGTTAGGCTCTACCAGGTTCCCTACGTTGCCATATATAGAGCAGTTACCGCGGCAAAGGAGAAGCTGGTTGAACAGCTTGCAGAGAAGGAGATAGATAGACTGCAGCTCTTTGAGGTTTCGAGGAAGCTACAGAAGCTCCTCAACGCCGTGGCAAGGGCTTACCTGAAGAAGGAGGCCCTTGAGCTGAGACGGGTCTTAGACTCCCCTTTTAAGGAGCACCTGCTCTTTAAAAAACACGCAAAGTGGATAGAGGAGCTCTCTGAGAGCATAGCCGACCTCGAGCTTTCCCGGTTTCCCCTTAAGAACTACAAAGAGTGTGAGTTCACAAAGGTTCTCAACTACCCCGAGTCCCTTATGGTGTGCATGGACAAGAACCTCTGCTCCTACCTTGACGAGCTCCACCGCCTCATCCACAAGCTTGCCGACTCTCTCTACTACTACTGCTCCAAGAAACAGTTCAACGAGGCCTACCTGGTCTTTAAAGACTTAAAAGAGCAGGTGATAAGGTTCACCCAGGTTCTCGGTGAGCTCTACTTCGTTACCTACTCCGACCTTGAGCACAGCTTCTTCAAGCTGATTCAGTTCCTCCAGAGAGAGGGAAGAATCACCGTTTTTATGGTCGACTTCCAGGGACTAAAGTCGCTAAACGCAATATACGGGGAGGGAATAGTAACCGGCGCAATAAAGGAGATTATTAAGCGCCTCAAAAGGGAGATAGAGCCAGAAACCGAGCTCCTCATTAAGGGCGTAACCGCAGACCTCTACCTCCTGACAACGGGAAGCGGAAAGCGGCTCCTTGAGAAGGTGGAGAAAGCCCTCAAGGAGCCGGCGGAAGCCGAGGGGAAAAGGCTCCACCTGAAAGCCCTTGTTGTGGGCGTGGAGCTTCCTCCCTTCGGCCAGGTAACGCCGGAGGAGCTGATAAAGGTCTTCTCCAACCTGAAGAAGGAGGCGAAAAAGCTCAACAGAGACCGCCTTTACCTGAGCGGAAACGAGGGCCAGAGGAAAATAGAGGAGATTCTAAACGAGAAGTACAACGAGCACTTCGTTCTGAAGAAGATAAAAAACGGAGAGGTAGACGTTGTCTTTCAGCCCATTTACACCGTAGATACAAGGGAGCTCTTTACGCTGGAGGTTCTGGGCAGGATAAAGGACGGGGAGAAGCTCATACCGGCCGGAATATTCATAGACGCCATCTACAACCTCCACCTTATAGAGGAGTTCGACACACTGGTTATAAAACGCCTCAAAGAGAAGGCAAACCTCATAAAGCGCATAACCAACAGACTCTTCATCAACGTAAGCTTCCAGTCGCTCCTCGACCCCAACTACATAAAGGAGCTTCAATCCTTTGTAGAGAGCTTCGGTGAAACCGGGGTAACCCTCGAGCTTACAGAGCAGCGCTTCGTAGAGAACACCCAGGTTGTAGAGGAGGTCTCAAAGAACCACAAAATCTACTTCATAATAGACGACTTCGGCAAAGGGTACTCGTCGCTTAGAACCCTGGTTGAACTGGCCAAGAAGGGCATCCTCAAGTTCCTGAAGATAGACGGCACCCTCATAAAGGACGTAGAGAGCGACTCATTTGTTAAAAAAGTCATAAAAATCATCTCAACACTGGGGGAGGAGCTCCAGGTAGGGGTGGTAGGAGAGTTCGTAGAGAACGAAGAGACCGTGAAAGTCCTACAGGAGCTGGGAGTCCAATACGCCCAAGGGTACTACCTGAGCAAGCCGCTTACGCTCGAGGAGCTCCTCGTGAAAATAGTAGAGGAAGGCTAACGGCTGACAACAACCAGAAAGAGGGCAAAGTTAAACAGCAGAAGCCAGAAGGCAAGCTGGAACCACATCTCCCCCTCTTCAAACCTGTTTATCACGATTTTTTCACATCTTAGAGGGGGAATCTTGAAAATTTCCTCAAAATTTTCACGTTTTTTCCACAGATTCCCAGAAAATTTAACAAACTTTAACTAAGCTCGAGGGCGAGCTCAACGGCGTGGCGAAAACTACCCGGGTCGGCAACTCCCTTACCCACAATATCGTAAGCCGTTCCGTGGTCTACCGACGTTCTCACAACCGGAAGGCCCAGCGTAACGTTAACCGTTTGGCCAAAACCCAAGAGCTTCACTGGAACAAGGCCCTGGTCGTGATACATCGCAAGAACAACGTCAAACTCCCCGGCGGCCGCCTTGGGAAACAGAGTATCGGCCGGGAAAGGGCCGAAAGCCTTAACTCCCCTTGCAACCGCTTCCTTTACAGCCGGCCCTATCTCCTCAAGCTCTTCCCTGCCGAAAAGCCCGCCCTCACCTGCGTGGGGGTTAAGCCCTGTAACGGCTATACGCTTGCCGGGAAAATACCTGTTAAGGAGTAGCAGCTTTGAGAGAACCGCCTTTTTCGTGATGAGCCTCGGAACATCTGCAAGGGCAACGTGGGTGGTTACAAGGGCAACTTTCAGCCTGCGGTTCGCAAGCATCATGGCGAACTCTTCAACTCTGAAGGCGTGGGCAAAGAACTCGGTGTGACCGGGAAAGTTAAGGCCGCCGAGCCTTGCCGCCTCCTTGTTTATCGGCAAAGTTACAAGAGCCCTTAAGAATCCCGCCTTCGCCCACTCCACGGCCCTTTCGAGGAACTCAACCTGAGCCTTTCCGGAGCCGAGCCCCACCCTGCCGGGCTCAAACTCAAAAGGGGAGCAGCTCTCAAGGAGGTAAAGCCCGGGCTCACCCGGCGGAGAATCAACCGGACGAAAGGGATTTTCAAGGCCGAGAAGCCGGGCGTAGAACTCCAAAACCTTAAAGGAACCGAAAACAACAACGGGAAGGTTAAGGGACCCGAGGAACTCTACAGATTTGAGGAGAACCTCAGGCCCTATACCTGCAGGGTCTCCGAGGGTTACGCCTACTGCTTGTTGAATTTCTCCACCTCCTCGGAAACCGCCTCAAGCTTCTTCAGAAACTCGGAGGTTATACGCTCGGAGAGGCTCTTAAGGTCGTTGCTGAGCTGACGGAGCTTGTACTTGAGCTCTATGTTCTCCTGCTCAAGCTCCTCGAGCTTCTGCTCGAGCTCGGCAATCCTCTCCTCGTAACCTTTAACAATCGCCTCAACAAACCGGGAGATTGTTTCGTTAATCTCCTCTACCCCTCTCCTTATCTCCTCCGGAACCTGAAACGCCCTCTCCTGCTCCTGCATCACTTTCCTCCTGAAGGTTTAAAAGGTGCCCCAGTTTTTCTTTCTTGGTTTTCAGGTAGCCAATATTATACTCGCAAACACCTACCTCTATCGGCACTCTCTCAACGATTTCGAGGCCGTAACCCTCCAAACCGATGAGCTTACGGGGGTTGTTGGTCATAAGCCTCATCTTCCTCACGCCCAAATCCCGGAGTATTTGGGCCCCTATGCCGAAGTCCCTCATATCGGCGGGGAAGCCGAGCTTCTCGTTGGCCTCAACGGTATCAAAACCGTGGTCCTGAAGGTGGTAGGCCTTTATCTTGTTCACAAGGCCTATGCCCCTGCCCTCCTGACGGAGGTAGACTATAACGCCCTTTCCCTCTTCGGCTATCATCTCCATTGCCCGGTGGAGCTGGCTGCGGCAGTCACACTTAAGGGAGCCGAAAACGTCGCCGGTAAGGCACTCAGAGTGAACCCTCACAAGCACGGGCTCGTCCTCTTTAATATCTCCCATAACGAGGGCAACGTGCTCCTTGCCGTCAACCAAAGAGGTGTAGGCGTATATCTTCCACAGGCCGTAAACGGTTGGCAGGTTGGCTTCCGCCTCGCGCCTTATAAGGCTCTCACTCTTCATCCGGTACTCAATTAGGTCTGCAATGCTGATTATCTTGAGGCCGTGTCGTCTTGCGTAGTCTATGAGCTTGGGAAGGCGCATCATCGTGCCGTCTTCGTCCATTATCTCGCAGATAACGCCTGCAGGATAAAGGCCTGCAAGCCTGGCAAGGTCTACGGCGGCCTCCGTGTGGCCGGAGCGCTTTAAAACGCCTCCCTTACGGGCCCTCAAGGGGAAAACGTGTCCGGGCTTTACAAAGTCTTCGGGCTTTGCGTCGGGGGCAACCGCCCGTTTTATGGTTATCGCCCTGTCGAAGGCCGATATACCGGTTGTGGTGCCGAACTTGGGGTGGGCGTCAACCGAAACGCAGAAGGCGGTCTCTTTAGGGTCGGTGGGCTTTAAGGTCATAGGCTCAAAGCCGAGCTGGTCGCACCGCTCCTCGGGAAGGGCAAGGCAGATGAGCCCCCTGCCGTACTTCGTCATAAAGTTTATGGCCTCGGGGGTAACCTTTTCGGCGGCAAGAACGAGGTCGCCTTCGTTCTCCCTGTTGGGGTCGTCTACAACAACAACCATACGCCCCTTTTTTATATCCTCTATGGCCTCCTCTACCCTGTCGAGGGGATAGCGCCCTTTAACCACCTTAACCACCCCTTCTGGTAAGGACTTTGTCTATAAGGCCGTACTCCTTGGCCTCCTCGGCACTCATGAAGTAGTCGCGCTCTGTGTCCTGCTCCACCTTCTCAACAGGCTGGCGGGTGTGTTTGGCAAGTATCTCGTTGAGCATCCTCTTAAGCCTGAGAATCTCCTTAGCGTGAATCTCAATGTCGGTAGCCTGCCCCTGAAAGCCTCCCAAGGGCTGGTGAATCATTATCCTTGCGTGGGGGAGCGCAAAGCGCTTGCCCTTAGCCCCGGCGGCAAGGAGAACCGCCCCCATACTCGCAGCCTGCCCCATGCAGATGGTAACAACGTCGGGCTTTATGTACTGCATGGTGTCGTAGATGGCAAGGCCTGCCGTTACAACTCCTCCCGGGCTGTTTATGTATAGGTAGATGTCCTTTTCGGGGTCTTCGGCCTCTAAAAAGAGCAGCTGAGCCACTATGAGGTTCGCAACGTGGTCGTCTATCGGAGTTCCGAGCATAACTATACGGTCTTTTAAGAGCCTGGAGTAGATGTCGTAGGCCCGCTCACCTCTTCCGGTCTGCTCGATAACTATGGGAACGAACTGGTTGAGAATCTCTTCCATGTCTCCTCCGGTAGGGTTTGTGGTTGCGCTTTTAATTTATTCCTGCCGGTAGATGTGGCAGTTTTAGCGGCTTGAGGCGGGAGCCTTCTCCCTTACTATCCGCTTTGCGGTGATTACGCCCTTTATGGAGCGGAGGGCGTTTAGGAGCTGTTGAAGCTCCTCCCTGCTCCTAACGTCCAGGAGCAGGTCTATAACGCCCCTGCCGGAAACGAGCTTCGTTGTAAGGTCCCTGATGTTTATGTTGTGTTTTGCAACCGTGGCGGTAATTGCGGCGAGCATTCCCGGCTGGTCTATAACCGATATCCTCACCTTGGCCGGGTAGGTGCGGTCGGTGGGGAGGAAATCTACCCTTACCACCTTACCGGGTGCGCTCTCTGCTATCTGGCGGGCAACTATACAGTTCTCGGTATGGATAACAATTCCCTCCCCGGTGTTTACAACGCCCACAACCCTGTCGCCGGGAAGGGGGTGACAGCAGGTCGCAAGCTTTACCGCAACGTTATCTATGCCGTCTACGGTTATGGCTATCGAAGAGTGGGCGGAAGCTGTTTTCCTCTTCTTCTTAACCTCAACGGGAAGGCCCAAGAGCCGCCTTGCGGCGTAGTCCGGGTCCACTTTGCCGTAGCCCACATCTACAAGGAGAGCAGAGAGGTTGGAGTAGCCGAGAGAGCGGATTCTCTCGAGGATTCCGGGCTCGGCACTTAAAGTTGCAAGGCTCTTTTCCGAGAGCCGGCGAACCGCCTTGTCAAGGAGGCTTTCGCCGATTTTGCGGGCCCTCTCGTTTTCCTCTTTTCTGAGGAAGGAGCGGATGGCGTGGCGGGCCTTGGAGGTTTTCACAAAGTCCAGCCAGTCGCGGCTGGGCCGCTCCACGTTACCGGTTATTATCTCTACCCTATCGCCGCTCTGGAGCCGGTAGTTGAGGGGAACGAGCTTGCCGTTAACCTTCGCAGCCCTACACCTGTGGCCCACAGAGGTGTGAACGGCGTAGGCAAAGTCAACGGGAGTTGCCCCTACCGGCAGGGTCTTTATGTCTCCTTTGGGGGTGAAAACGTAGATGTTCTCGTTGTAGAGGTCTGTTCTTACAGAGTCTATGAACTCCTTCGGGTCTTTTTCCTCTTTCACCCACTCCAGCAGGTTCCTGAGCCAGAGGAACCTCTCCTTCTCCGACTCGTCGAGCCTGCCCCCGCCCTCTTTGTACTTCCAGTGGGCGGCGATACCGAACTCGGCAACTTGGTGCATCTTCCAGGTTCTTATCTGGAACTCTATAAACTGCCCTTTGGGGCCCACAACGGTTGTGTGGAGGGATTGGTACATGTTGGGCTTCGGAACGGCTATGTAGTCCTTTATCCTGCCGGGAACCGGTGTCCAGATGCTGTGGATTATCCCGAGCACCTGGTAGCAGTTGGCAACGGTGTCGGTTATTACCCTTATACCGGCTACGTCGTAAACCTCTTCAAAGGGGATGCCCTTTGTAACCATCTTTCTGTAAATGCCGTAGATGTGCTTAATCCGCCACTGGATATCCCCCTTTATGCCGTTTCTCTCCAGCTCCCTCTTTACGGTCTCTATAACGTCTTCAAGGTAGGGAAGGAGGCGCCTCTTTACCTCTTTAACTTTCCGCTCTATCTCGGCGTAGGCTTCGGGGTCTATGTACTTCAGGGAGAGGTCTTCAAGCTCGTTCTTTATCCTGTACATACCGAGTCTGTTGGCAAGGGGGGCGTATATGGTTAAGGTCTCTTTGGCGTTTCTCAGCTGACTCTCCCTTTTCATGTGTTCAAGGGTTCTCATGTTGTGGAGCCTGTCTGCAAGCTTCACTATCAGAACCCTTATATCTTCGGCGAGGGAGATGAGGAGGTTGCGAAAGCTCTCGGCATCGGCCTCTTCCTTAGAGGTGAACCTGTAACCTTCGAGCTTTGTAACCCCTTTAACTATAAAGGCCACTTCGGAGCCGAACTCCCTCTCTATCTCCTCTATGGTGGTGTCGGTATCCTCAACGGTATCGTGAAGCAGGCCGGCAACAATGGTGGGGACGTCCATCCTGAGCTCTGCAAGGATGTAGGCAACCTCCGCCGGGTGGGAGAAGAAGGGCTCTCCGGACTTCCTGTACTGACCTTTGTGCTTCTCCTTGGCGAAGTTGTAGGCCTTCTCTATCAGCTCTCTGTTGAAGTGCTCTCGGTACTCCTTAACTTTATCTATAATTTCCTTGCAGCTCCTCATAAGCTCCCACGTTAAAAGGTGTTCAGCTAACCTTTTTAAATTAGGTTCCCTTAAAGAGAGGTTGCAACATGGACGACCGCCCCATCGGGGTTTTCGACTCGGGGGTAGGGGGGTTAACCGTTTTAAAGGCCCTGAGGGAGCTTCTCCCCGACGAAAACCTCATCTACTTCGGCGATACGGCAAGGGTTCCCTACGGAACGAAATCGCCGAAAACGATAATCAAGTTCAGCATCCAGAACACGAAGCTCCTTGAGAGCTACGGCGTAAAAATGGTTGTGGTTGCCTGCAACACCTCTTCGGCCCACGCGCTGGAGATTCTGCAGGAGGAGTTTCCGTTTCCGGTTGTCGGCGTTGTTGAGCCGGGAGCGAAAGAGGCGGTAAAGAGCACCGATAACAGGAGAGTAGGGGTCATAGGAACCGAGGCAACCGTAAAGAGCGAGGCCTACAGGAAGGCGATTGTGTCGCTCGACCCGTTCTGCACGGTGTTTCAGAAGGCCTGCCCCCTCTTCGTTCCCCTAATAGAGGAGGGGTGGCTCAAAGACCCGGTAACCTTGGAGGTTGCCAGGCGGTACCTGGGGGAGTTTAAGGAGTTTAACGTTGACACCCTGGTCCTGGGCTGCACCCATTACCCCCTGATAAAGGAGGTGATAGGCGAGGTGCTGCCTGGGATAAGGCTGGTAGACTCTGCAGAGGCGGTGGCAAGGGAGGTTAAAAGGCTCCTCCCCTACAGGAGAAAGGGTAGCGGAGGTGCAATTAAGGTTCTCGTAAGCGATAAAACGGAGAGGTTTGAGCGTATAGCCCGCCTGATTATGGGCGAACCGGTGGAAATCGAGGAGGTGAAAGTTGATAAGGAGTGACGGAAGGGCTCCCGACCAGCTCAGGGAGGTAAAGATAACCCTCGACTACATAAAGCACGCAGAGGGCTCCTGCCTGATAGAGTTCGGCGATACAAAGGTTATCTGCACCGCCTCGGTTGAGGAGAAGGTTCCCCCGTTCCTGAGGGGAACCGGGCAGGGCTGGATAACCGCCGAGTACGCTATGCTCCCCAGGGCCACGGCTCAACGTATGGTAAGGGAGGCGGCAAGGGGGAAGCTCACCGGCAGAACCCAGGAGATTCAGAGGCTCATAGGCCGCTCCCTGCGAAGCGCGGTAGACCTGACCGCCCTGGGCGAGGTAACGATTTGGATAGACTGCGACGTTATACAGGCAGACGGGGGAACGAGAACAGCCTCTATAACCGGGGCCTTTGTTGCCCTCTACAGGGCCCTTGAGAAGATGGAGAAGCTCGAGGCCGTAAGGTCGTTTCTGGCGGCCGTCAGCGTAGGAATAGTAGACGGCACAGTCCTTCTGGACCTCAACTACGAAGAGGACTCCATGGCCGAAGTGGACATGAACGTGGTTATGAACGAGAAGGGGGAATTTGCCGAGGTTCAGGGCAGCGCAGAGGGCAGACCGTTTACGAGAGATGAACTCGACCGGATGTTAAACCTTGCAAGTAAAGGTATAATGGAGCTTATCAGCAAACAGAAAGAGGTGCTGAAGCGGTGAGAATCCTCTTTGCAACGGGAAACCAGGGAAAAGTTAAAGAAGTTAAAGAGAAGCTGAGTGAGTTCGGTATAGAGGTTATCTCTCTGAAGGAGCTTCCCCACCCCCTTCCTCCCCCTCCGGCGGAAACCGGCAGCACTTTTTGCGAGAACGCACACATTAAGGCCACCTACTACGCCCAAAAGCTGAACCTTCCCGTTATGGCCGAAGACTCGGGACTCGAGGTGGAGGCCTTAGGGGGAAGGCCCGGAGTGTTCTCATCTCGCTTCGCCTCAGAGAACGCAACCGACGAGGAGAACAACAGAAAACTCATAGAGGAGCTTTCGGCACTCGGGCTTACAGAATCGCCGGCAAGGTATGTTTCGTTTATCTTCTTCGCCTTTCCCTTCCAGGGAGGGCTCTGGAGCGAAGGGGAGGTAAGGGGAAAGGTGGTAACAACCCCCAGAGGCG
This sequence comes from Thermovibrio ammonificans HB-1, assembly GCF_000185805.1. Taxonomy (NCBI): domain Bacteria; kingdom Pseudomonadati; phylum Aquificota; class Aquificia; order Desulfurobacteriales; family Desulfurobacteriaceae; genus Thermovibrio; species Thermovibrio ammonificans. The sequence continues at coordinate 108,937 of NC_014926.1, read as the reverse complement.
AAGGTGGTTTCGGCTACGACCCCCTCTTTATACCCGAAGGGTTCAACAAAACGATGGCCGAGCTCCCCCTCCAAGTTAAGAACTCCATCAGCCACAGGGCAAAAGCCCTTGAACGCCTCGTTAAGGCTATTAAGGAGATTAAATGCTTGTAAAACTCGCCCACCTGCTCATAGAGGCACTAACCTGGTTCATAATTGTGACAACCCTTTTAACTTTTATCCCTCCCCACAGCAGGAATAGGCCCATAAACCGGGCAATAGAGCTGCTCGACCGACTGCTTGAGCCGATAAGGAAAGTGGTGCCACCTATTGGCGGCGTAGACCTTTCTCCGGCTATTGCTATAATCGTTTTACAACTAATTGACAAAATACTAAGGGGATTGTAAAGCATGGACAGCAAACGCCGCCTTTTAACTCCCAACGAAATTAGGAGTAAGGAGTTCGGAAAGAAGCTCTTCGGCTACGACCCCGACGAAGTCGACACTTTCCTATCGGAAGTTGCGAGAACCGTTGAAGAGCTTCAGCGGGAAGTAGAGAAGCTCCGCATGAAAACGCCCGAGTACAAGAAGAACGAGATAGTTGAGAAGGCCCGCAAGGAGATAGAGAAGATTATCCAGCAGAAGAAGCAGGAGAAGGAAGAGCTTGAAAGGTGGAAAGAGCGGCTGGAGCTCGAGATAGAGAAGCTGATGATTGCCAAGAAGAAGATGATAGAGCGGCTCAAGTTTACGATAATAGATATGACCAAAATACTCGAAGGGCTCAAAAGAGATGCTGAAGGTGAAAAAAGGGGAAAACTACCTGGAGCTGGAGCTCAAGGTTCAACCCCGTTCTTCGGCCAACAAGGTGGTCGGAGTGGAGCAGGGGAGGCTAAAGGTAAAGGTGACGGTTCCCCCCGAGAAGGGAAAGGCCAACCAAACGGTGGTGGAGCTTCTGGCAAAGAGCCTAAAGGTTCCCAAGAGGAACGTAACGATAGTTAGGGGTGAAACGAGCAGGGTAAAAACCGTTAGGCTGGAAGGGGTTGACGTGGCAACTTTGCAAAAAAATTTGGGGATAAAAGGGGTTGAAATCTCTTGACATTAAATAGCTAAAATAGTATTTTCAACTTAAAGCATTGGGGCACTTAGCCTTAATAAACCTAAACTTAAGGAGGGAGCGGCATGACAAAGAGCGAACTGGTAGCCGCAATCGCCGAGAAGGCAGGAATCAGGAAGAAGGACGCAGAAGCTGCCCTCAACGCCTTCATAGCGGTAGTTACAGAGGCCCTCAAGAAGGGTGAAAAGGTTGAAATCAGGGGATTCGGAACCTTCCTCATGAAGGAGAGGGCCCAAAGGGTGGCAAGGAACCCCAAAACCGGAGAGAAGGTTACCGTTCCTCCGAAGCTCGTTCCTGCCTTCAAGCCCGGTAAGGACCTCAAAGAAGCCACAGAACAAGAGCTCAAGAAGAAGAGGAAGAAGTAAACTTTCGGGGGCCTTAAAGGCTCCCCCTTACCTATCCTGCATGTCCATCGAGTCTATCTCGTCTTTGAGTCTCCTCTTCAGGGCCTCTTTGGAGAATATCTCCTCCACAAGTGCGTGGGCAACTGCGTCCCGAAGCTCCTCGTAGCTCATAGACTGGGCCCTTGAACGGAGCTCCCTGAAGAAGGGGTGCTTCCTCAAAAGGGCAAGGAGCTTCTCCTTAGAGTCGGCCTTCTTAAAGTCAAGGTACATCTCAAGGTGGTCTGCACAGAACTCCTCTGCCCGTTGTCTTAGAAGCTCGTCAAGGTATCGCTCACTCCTCCTATCCCTCATTCTCCACCTTCATCTGGTTCTATTAATTAAATTTAATTCACCAGTTTGAAAATTCTGTTAAAGCGTGGCACGTGCCTGTGGGGGTCCCAGGAGAAGAAGATGATGCGGGCTATACCGACAATCTCACTCCCCTTCACAAAGCCCCAGTAGCGGCTGTCATAGCTGTTGTTTCGGTTGTCGCCCATCATAAAGTACTCCCCCTTGGGGACAACGAAAACCGGCGTAAAGTCCCCTTGAGTCCCCGTTTTCAAGATTAGGTGCTTCTTCACGGTGCCGTTACGGCGGGGCAGGAACTCGTAAAAGAGCTTCCCCTCGTACTCAACGCCGTTTTCGTAGTAGGAGAAGCTCCCTGCAGGCCGGTACTTACAGGGCTTCCCGTTGATGTAGAGCTTGCCCTCTTTCACCTGTATCCTGTCGCCGGGAACGCCGACAATCCTCTTTACGTAGTAAACCTCCCTGTTGAGGGGAAAGTGGAAGACAACAACGTCACCCCTTTCGGGGGGCCTGAAGCGGTAGGTGACCTTATCCACCAGAATAAAGTCGCCTATCAGAAGGGTAGGAATCATGGAGCCGGAAGGTATGTGGAACGACTGGACTATGAAAGTCCGTATAATAAGTGCCAGCACCAGGGCAATCGCAAAGGACTTAAGGTTCTCCACGAGCTTGTTGTTCATGGCTTTCTCCGGCTAAAATTTGAAGCCAATTATACAAACGGAGAAACAGATGCGACTTCTCGTTTTACTAACATTTGTAGCCCTTACAGCAACGGCGGCTGCCCAGGAAAACGGCGTAACCCTCTCCTACAGTGAAACCTCCGGAAACTCAAACACCTCTACCCTCTCGGTATCCTACAGCTGGGAGAAAACCCTGGGCAAGTGGGACTTCAGCTCAAACGGAAACTTCCTCTACAAAAAGAGCTCCGGGAAGGAGACCGCAAACAGGCTCAACGCCCAGGCAAGCACCGGCAGGAAACTCAACAGGAAACTGTCGCTAACGGTTAACGGCTTCATCTACTCAGACCGGTTCGCCGGCTACGACTTCCGGGGAGGCATCGGTCCGGGAATCTCCTACCAGGTAACAGAGAGTCTCCTTTTAAGCTCCTCGGTTACCTACACCTACAACAACTACACTAACGGCTCAACCGACAGGTACGCCCAAGGTGAGGCTCAGGTGAAGTACAGCCGCCGGTTCAAGAACTTCACCCTCTCCCAAAGCCTCAACTACCAGGTCTCCTTTAAAAACTCCCAGGACTACTTCATCCACTCCGAGAGCACGGTTTCCGTGCCCCTCAACAGCCGGCTTGCTCTGAACGTCACCTACCTAATAGACTACCAGAACAAACTGCCCGACGGCGTTGAGTACCACACCGACAGGACTCTCCTTACGGGGGTTACCTATAGATTCTAAGAAGCTCCTGTGGGAAATCCTGAAAGGGGTCGGGAAGGAGGGCAGAACCGTTACCTACGGGGAGCTTGCCCGCAGGCTCAACCTGAAGGCCGGCAGGAGAGTAGTTCCAGAGAGAGGGCCGGGCCTGGGCAAGGAGCTGGGGAAGCTCCTGAGAGAGCTGTGCAGGTGGAGCTACAAGGAGTACGGCGTTCTGCCGGGCTCAACGGTTGTAAAACAAGACGGAAAACCGGGTAAGGGCTATTTTAAATTCTTAAGCTCCCTCGGAATCCCTCCGACAGAGCAGAGCTGGCAGTCGGAGCTTAACCGCTTTTTCAACTTCTGCAGAGGTGGAAATGGGAATAACACTTATGCTGATTATCCTCCTGATAGTGGTGGCCATCTTCCTGATAAAGGGTTCAAGGAAGGTGGCAACGAAGAGGGGCGTGGAAGTTAAAGGGCTCGACGGCTCAACGCTGCTATTCTCAGAGGAAGGGGTCTCCTACTTCAAAAACGGCGAGTTCACATTCCTTCGCCACGACCAGATAGAGAGCTTCTCCTTCGAGAAAAAGGGAGGCGAGATATACGAAGTTGTGATAACCGGAGCGGGAAAGGAGATAAGGGTTCCGGTTCGCAGGGCCGATATCAGCAGGCTGTTCAGAACCGCCCATACCGGTACTGTAGAGCCCGTTTTCCCGTGGCTCGGCCTGATTCTCGGAACTGCGGCCGCAGTGCTCGGAGCCGAGCTCCTGGGCCACGCATTAGCGTCGGAACTCGAGCAGAGCCACAACCAAAACGACCAACCCCAAGAGGAAGACAGAGACGAACTTCAGGACTTCAACCTGGCAACCCCAACGGAAGAGTTCGACTACTTCGACACCGGAGAGTGGAGTGACGACGACTTCGTATAAACCCCTCCTAACAGATGAGTTCCTCAGGGAGCTAAACAGGGTCAAAAAGCCGGCGGCGTACCTGCCGCTGGAGCTAAACCTCAGGGCCCCCAAGTTTGAAGAGCGGGAGGTTCGCTTTGTCATATCCTACCCTGACCTCTACGAGGTGGGCTCGGGCCACATAGGGGGAAAAATCCTCTACCACGTGATAAACAACCTCACCGACTTTGCCCTGATGCACAGGGCCTACCTGCCAAGGCCCGACATGCAGGCCCTAATGGAGGAGAGGGGAATACCCCTTTACACCATAGAGGAGCAGCGGCCCGTAAGGGACTACGACATGTGGGGGCTCTCGTTCTCGTCGGAGCTCACCTACACCAACGCCCTCAGGATAATGCAGCTTGCCCAAGTTCCAGTGTACAGCGGGGAGCGGCTCGAGAGGGAGGAGCTTCCCCTCATCTTCGCAGGGGGCCCGTGCACCTACAACCCGGTGCCCCTGTCGCCCTTCATAGACCTGTTCGCCATAGGCGACGGAGAGGAGACCTTAGTTGAGCTGGCCCGCCTCTACAGGGAGGTAAAGCGGCAGGGGGGCACCAAAAAGGACTTCCTCGCCGAGGCCAGGAAAGTTACGGGAGTTTGGGTTCCCCTATTTGGCAGGTATCCCGTTAAAAAGGCTGTATTCACAAGGGTGCCCGAGGGCTTCTACCACACGTCGCCCCCCGTTCCCACGGTGGAAACCGCCCAAGACCGCATAGCCGTAGAGGCGGCAAGGGGCTGCCTGAGGGGATGCCGCTTCTGTCAGGCCGGCTACATCTACAGGCCCTACAGGGAGAGGAGCGAGTCTAAAGTTAAAGAGCTGCTCCTTGAAACCTTTAGGAACACCGGCTACGAAGAGGCCTCCCTCTCTTCACTCTCCATATCCGACCACAGCCGCTTCAACAGGCTCGTTCCCGAGGTGATGGAGCTGTGCCACAGGGAGATGATATCCCTCTCGCTCCCGTCGATGAGGGTTAAAGGGTTCAACCCGGAGCTCGCCTCTCAAATAATGCAGGTAAAGAAAACCGGCTTCACCCTTGCGCCGGAAGTGGGCTCAGACAGGCTGAGGCGGATAATAAACAAAGACCTGACAAACGAAGACCTCTTCAAGGCCGCAGAAGGGCTCTTTGAGAGGGGTTGGAACAGGCTGAAGCTCTACTTCATGATAGGGCTACCCTTTGAGCTCCAAGAGGATATTGAAGCCCTCGTAGAGATGCTCTGGACGGTTTACAAGCTCGGCCGGAAGTACAGAGGGAAAAAACACCTTGCAGCCGGCATATCCATATTCGTTCCCAAGCCCTTCACCCCGTTCCAGTGGGAACCGTTTGCAGACCAAGAGAGCGTGAAAGAGAAAGTAGAGTTCATAAAGAGGAAAGCGCCCAGGGCCTTCATACTCCGATTTCACGACTACAGGCAGTCCCTCATAGAGGCAATCCTCACCAGGGGAGACGAAGAGGTGGCGAAGCTCCTGATAGAGGCAAACAAGCACGGCTGCCAGCTCGACGGCTGGGACGAGTACTTCAACTGGGAAGGCTGGCTCAAAGCCTTTGAAACAAGCGGCATAAACCTAAAAGAGCAGCTGGGAAGAAGGGAAACCTCCGACGAACTCCCCTGGGACTTCATAGAGGGCGTAGTCTCAAAGCGGTTCCTCCTCAGGGAGCTCGAAAAGGCCAAGAACCTCCAGTGGACACCCGACTGCCGCATAGTAGGATGCCACGCCTGCGGAGCCTGTACGCCCGAACAGATAAAAAAACTCAAAGAGTTTCCCATACCGGAAAAAATAGAGTTCTCGGTTCCGCCCAGACCAAAAAGGGAGTTCCCCCTTAAAAGGAAAGTGGCAATAACGTTTAAAAAGGTCGGTCCGGCAAAGTTCCTCTCGGTCCTCGACCTGACCCGGGCCTTCACCAGAACCTTCAGGAAGTTCAGAGTTCCCCTACGCTACTCCCAAGGGTTCAACCCCCACCCGAAGGTAAACGTCCTCTTCGGGCTGCCGGTAGGCGTTGAAGGGCTCGGAGAGGTGGTAGAGCTCGAGCTCTCGAAAGAGGAGTTCGACTTTGAAGCGCTCCTTCCCGAGGCAAACAGATTCCTGCCGGAAGGGCTCGAACTTACAGGGTGGCTTGAACTCCACCCGAAGGAGAGCGCAGCCGACCGCATAGAGCGCTTCACCTATAAAATTAAGCCGGCAAAAGAGTTCACCCTGGAACCCCTAAAAGGGGAAACGGCTACCGACCGTAAAGGGCGAAAAGTTAACCTAAAAGAGTGGATAGAGGAGCTCTACCGAGAAGGAGACACGGTCAAAATTACCGTAAAGGTTAAGGAAGGCAGAAGCTTAAACGTAGGCGACATACTAAACTGGATGGGGTTGGAGCTTAAAAGTGCAGACGTTACAAGGGAAGAACTCCTCGGGTAAGCAGATACTAATCAACTCCTCTACGAAAGAGGTAAGGATAGCCGTTCTTGAAGAGGGCGAGCTGGTTGAGTTCTACGTTGAGAGGAAGGGCAACAGGGGGCTCGTAGGGAACATCTACAAGGGAAAGGTTACGAAAATCGTCCCTGCCGTTCAGGCGGCGTTCGTAGATATCGGAGAGAGCCGCAGCGCCTTTTTATACGTGAAAGACGCCGTTAACCTTGAGCTGGACGAAGAGGAGCTGGAAGAGGAGGCGGAATTTGAACTTCCCCCGGTAGAGGAGGTGCTCTCGGTAGGCCAGGAGCTCCTGGTTCAGGTGGCAAAAGAACCCATAGGCACAAAGGGACCCAGGGTGACAACCAACATCACAATACCCGGCCACTACTTGGTTCTGCTGCCCACCATAAACAAGCTGGGGCTCTCCCGCAGAATCACCGACGAGGCAGAAAGGGAACGGCTAAAGGAGATTGCCTCCGAAATAAAGCCCCCCGAGTACGGCCTCATAGTGAGAACGGCCGCAGAGGGAGCCTCAAAAGAGGAGCTGGAGAAAGACCTAAACTACATACTTAAAGTATGGGAGGGGCTGAAGGAAAAGGCCCAGCGCAGACCTCCGCCGACGCTCCTCTACCAAGACCTTGAAATAGTTCCCAAAACCCTCCGAGACCTGCTAACAGAAGAGGTAACGGAAGTAATCATAGACTCCCGAAGCGAGTTTGAAAGGGCCCTCTCGTTCACGAAAGGGTTTATCCCGAAACTCGCCGACAGGATAAAGCTCTACGAGGGGAAAATACCGCTCTTTGAGAAGTTCCAAGTAGAGAAGGCAATAGAGAAGGCCCTATCCCGCAAGGTTTACCTGCCGGGCGGAGGCTACATCGTAATAGACGAAACCGAAGCCTTAGTATCCATAGACGTTAACAGCGGAAAGTTTAAAAAGAGCTCAACCCTTGAGGAGACGGCCCTGGAGATAAACCTCAAGGCGGCCAGGGAGATAGCACGGCAGCTGCGGCTGAGGGACATAGGCGGAATAATCGTCATCGACTTCATAGACATGAAAGAGCCCGAAAACAAGGAGCTCCTGCTTAAAACGCTGGAGGAGGAGCTCTCGAAGGACAGGGCGAGGACGAAAATCGTAAGCATGTCCGACCTGGGTCTGGTTGAGATGACGAGGAAAAGGGTAAAAAAGAGTCTCGGGAAAACCCTAACCGTTACCTGCCCCTACTGTGAAGGGCGCGGAAGGGTAAAGTCGCCAGAAACGGTGGCCTTCGAGATAGAGCGGGAGCTCCTCTCCTTCCTAAAGGGCGTAAGGGCCGGAAGGCCCGTAACGGTTTACGCAAACCCCTCGGTTGCCCAAAAACTGAAAAACGAAGAGAGTGAGATTCTGGAGCGGATAAAGGAGATGTTTAAAGTTCCGATAAAGGTTGTCCCCGTTCAAGACTACCACATAGAAAAGTTTACAATAAGTCTTAACTGAGAGCTCCTATCCGGAGGTTGAATGAAAAAACAGCTCGCCCTTGCTGCAGCCGCCCTGATGGTTGCAGCGTGCGCCAAAGTTCCCAGAACGGCCGAAGGCCAGTACAGGGAAGGAATAAAAGCAGCCGCCCAGGAGGACTGGGGTCGAACCATATTCCTGCTGAAAAAGGCCCTCCAGGGTAACCTGCCCCCCAAGGAGCAGGAATTTGCAAAAATCGCCCTGGCAGACGCCTACTTTAACGAAGGAGATTACGAAAACGCGGCCCTAAACTACGAGGAGTTCCTCCAGCTCTACCCCGCCTCTCCCAGGGCAAAAGACGCCCTCTTCAGGCTCGGCGTCTGCTACCTGAACCTGGTTAAAGGCCCCCAGTGGGACGTAACATTTGCCAAAAGGGCCTACAACATCTTCCAGAGGTTTATAAAAGAGTACCCCAACGACCCGAGAGTTAAGAAGGCAAAGCTCTACGCCGAGCTGGCACGGAAAATCCTCGCAGAGCATGAAATTTACATAGGGGGCACCTACGACATGCTCAGGAAGTTTACCGCTTCCATTCAGCGCTACACCGACGTTGAGAGGAAGTTTAAAGACGTTGAAGCCCCCGACAGGCTCCTCTACCTGCTGGGTAGGGCTTACTACTACACGCCCCTGCAGGCGAAGGAGGAGATAGAGAGACTAAAAGAGGAGAGCCGAAAAGACAGAGAGAGGCTGAAGAGCAAGGAGCCCGACGAGGTCAGGGTTGCCCGTTACAGGCTCAAGCTGGAGAAGGAGGAGATAGAGAAGTGGAAGAGCCTGGCCGAGAAGAATAGAAAGAAAGGCAGGGAGCTACTTGAACAGCTGATAAAACGCTACCCCAACTCCCCTTACGCCAGGAAGGCCCAAGAGATACTCAACGGCCACAGGCACTTAGAGGTGGAACCGGTTGAAAACCCGATAAAACACTCTATATGGTGGAAAATTAAAGAAACCCTATAAGGGAGGTTGAGACTTGGACAGTAGCGAAAAGCTCAAACTTGCACTCCAAACGGCCCTTGACAAAAAGGCCGAAGACCCGGTTGTGATAGACCTAAGGGGATTGACCTCAATAGCCGACTACTTCCTGATAGTGACCGCAAGCTCCGACACCCACGCAAGAACGATAGCCGAAGAGATTAAGAGGAAGCTGAAAGAGCAGGGAGTTCAGCCCGTAAGCGTTGAGGGTTTAGATAACGCAAGCTGGATACTGCTCGACTACGGCGACCTTATAGTCCACGTTTTCCGTCCGGAAACAAGGGAGCTCTACAGTATAGAGTCCCTCTGGATGGACGCTCCCCACATAAAACCCGAAGAGCTCCTGCCGCAACAGCAGTGAAAGCAAGAATAGTAGCAGTAGGGAAAATAGCCCCCTACCTTCTTGAGGCCCAGGAGCACTACCTAAAGAGGGTTAGGGGGCTTGAAGTTGTAGAGGTGAAAAAGGGAAAGAGCGTAGAGGAGGAGGGGAAGAAGCTCCTCTCAAAGGCTACCGGCTTTAAAGTAGTCCTTGATGAAAGGGGCAGGGAGATTACGTCAAGAGAACTTGCAAGACTCGTTGAAAAACACCCCAAGATAACGTTCATAATAGGGGGAGCAGACGGCCTCTCCAACCGGGTAAAGGAAGAGGCGGACCTCATACTCTCGCTTTCAAAGCTGACACTCCAACACGATATCGCCCGAATAGTCCTCTTGGAGCAGCTCTTTAGGGCGCAGGAGATTCTCAGAGGCTCCCCTTACCACAGGGATTAAAAGCGGTACTTTGCTCCCTGAAAGGTGTCCCGCTCTTCAAGCTCCTGCCTAATGAGCTGTATAACGCGGTTCTTGTAGCGGCCGGTGCACCAGTAAGGCCCTACAAGCAGCTCTTCGGGAGCTTCACCGGTAAGCCTCTGGATAACGGTCTCCTTCGGTAGCCGCTCAAGAAAATCAACGGCCAGCTCAACGTACTCATCAAGCTCAAGAAGCCTGAAGCGCTCCTCAAGGTATATCCTCTCAAGCTCCGTCCCCCTTATAACGTGAAGGGGGTGAATTTTCACGCCGTCTACTTTCAAGGCGGCAAGGAAGTCTGCAGTCTCGAGCATATCTTCCCTATCTTCGGTGGGAAGGCCCAAGATAACGTGAACGCACAGGTTCAGAGCCTTAAAACGCTTTATCCTTAAAACAGCGTCCACAAAGTCGGAAACCCCGTGCCCCCTGTTCATCCACCTCAAAGAGCGGTAGTGGGCACTCTCGAGCCCCAGCTCTACCCACACCAGGTAGTCGGAAGTGTAGGAGTGGAGGAGCTCCAAAACTGGGTCGGGAACGCAGTCGGGCCTGGTTCCCACTATAAGACCTACAACTTCGGGAAACTCCCTGATTGTGTCGTAAACGGACCTTAAAACCTCAAGAGGCCCGTAAGTGTTGGTGTAGGCCTGAAAGTAAACCAGGAACTTCTCCGCCTTGTACCTTCTGCGGACCCTTTCTATCCCCTGAGCAATCTGCTCCCTGACGCTCTTCCTTCTCTTCTCGGGGTCGTAATCTGAGCCCGAGAAACAGTAGATACACCCTCCTCTGCCCTTGGTACCATCGCGGTTGGGGCAGGTGAAGCCCGCGTCAACAGTTACCCTGTAAACCCTGGTGCCGAAGAGCTCCCTGAGGTAACGGGAGTAGGAGTAGTAGCGCTCCACTACTCCTGCTCCTCCTCAAACTCTATGCCTATGGGAACGAACTCTGCAACGTCAGAGAGCTTCCACTCCTCAAACTTCTCCTTCCCAAGGTCTTCACACTCTATAGGAACTACAAAGATGTAGCCCTCTCCGCTCCTCCTGCAGTGGTCGGCTATGGCCTGGGCTCTCTTCCTCGCCTCTTCGGTCTCCAGAGAGCGGCAATCCTCAACCTGAACTGCAACCTGTTGAACTTCGCCGTCTTCACCTTCAAAAACGGCTATGAAGTCTGGCAGGTACTCCTCACCTTCGGCCTGAGGCTCGTAAACCTCAAAACCTTCCTCTTCCATAAGTATCGCCATAATCTCCACAAGCTCTTCCTTTGAAAGGCCGTGCTCCATGTTCCCTCCGAAAATAAAAATCTAAAGTTAAATTAAGGCCTAAATGGCGTCCTTTAAAAGCTCTTCACACTTTTCAAGGGCGGAGCCGACCTCAGATTCAAGCCGTTTGAGCTCTATCTCCTCTTCGCCCGGAAGCACCATTATGAGGAAGAGCTTGTTCCTCCTTGCCAGGATAAACTTGTAAGAACCGTAGTAAACAACAACGAGCCTGCTCTTGTACTGGAGGATATCGGCAAGCTTTACGGCAGCCTCCAAGGAGAAGGACTCTTTAAGTTCCCTGTCGAAGAAGTCGAAAACCTTAAAGAGCCTCTGCAGGTAGTCGCCTTTAAAGAGAGCCTTAGGCTCGTAGGAGTAGAGCTGAAGGCCGTCTCCGTCAAGCAGAACAACCGCAAGGAAAGGTTCCCTCTCAAAGGGGGAGAGGACCTCCTCTATCTTATCCACAACGGTTGTAGATTTGTCCGAACGCCTGCCGAGCTTCAGCTTTTTTAAAAGGGAAAGCATTATCCCCCCTTAGGCTGCAGGTAGCGAGCCTAAATATAGTATAACCGCCGAGAAAGACAAAATTCACGGTAAGTTCATAAAAATTGTTAAACCAAAAACGGAAGGCGCCGTTATAAATTAGTCCTTAGAGGGCGGGAGGGAGACCTCTCCTGTATTCACGATTTTTTCACGCTCGCCCTCTAAAATTTTTAGGTAAAAAACATATAAGGGAAAATTTATTTAAATGAAAAACTAAAAGAACCCGGGGAGGGTTCACAGAGAGAAAGTTGAACCTATATTTACCGAGAACGGTTCTCAATAAAAGAACCTAACGCCCTGCGGTACAGGGGGAAAGCTTAAGGAGGATGCGATGGTAACGCCTAAGCAGGTAGAGGAGATTCTCACCCAGGTCGTTAAGGATAACGGCTTGGAAGGCGCCGTTGTTGCCGACTCCGAGGGGCTCCCGATTGCTTCCTACATTGTGGGAGACTACGACGAAGACGACATTGCAGCGGCTTCGGCGGCAATCCTGCTCATATCCGACTCCAAGCTCAGGGAGGCCGGCAAGGGGAGCATAAAGCAGGCCTCTATAGAGGGACAGGACGGCTACATGGTTGTTGCCCCTCTGGGGGAGGAGTTCGTTCTAACGGTAATAGCTCCCAAGAACTCCAAGCTGGGAATAGTTCTTGCGGCGGTTCGTTCCATAAACAGGAAACTCAACCTTTAAGGGGTAGCGGCAGATGGAGACCCTGGCTTTTGCCGAGGAGTTAAACAGGCTCGACGAGAAGAGGAAGAGGCGGGAGATAGATGCAGTTACCTACTACAAAAGCCTTTCGAGCCTCCTCTACCAAATCGAGGAGAGGATAGAGAACAAACAGCTGGGAGAGGAGCAGGTAAAGGAGCTGATTCCGCTCCTGAGACTGCTGGTTAAAGACCTCCTTAAGCGTTCCACCGAGTCTGAAATTGAGTAAACCTTAATTCAAAGAGGTGCTCTATGGGGGGATTCACGATAAACGACAGGCTCACGGTCGGAAATCTGGCGTTCGACATCCAAACGGAGCTAAAAAACGGCAAGGTAATAGGCGAGATTTTAAGCGGCGGAAAGGTGGTTAAAAGGGTAGAGCTTACCGCCAGCGGAAACACCGTTGAGGTGGTTCAGCAGACCCACACAAAGCTGAAGAGCTTCCTCATTGAGAAGCTGAAGAAGCTCGGCAAGAAGAGCAGACGCTCTGAGGAAACTGCTCCCGCAACCGGCATAAAGCTCAGGGAGCTGGTTGCCGAAATTACGGGGCTCCTGCCGGAGCAGGTAGAGGGAGCCTACTTTGCGGCCGACGGCTCGGAGATTGTTGAAGGAGAGTTCCTCAAGGAGCTCGTAGAGGCCTTAGAGGAGAAGTTCGGCAGGTACAAAACGAAAATCGTAAATAAGTGCAAAAATATAACAATAACAACAAGTTCCGGTACCGTTATAGGCGTGTCGTTCGGGAACGGGACCAGGTGTGCCGTTGCCGTAAACGGCGTTAAACCGGGTTTCGTCAGGAAGGTAACGGCAGTTGTAGGGGAAAAGGTGGCGGAGCAGCTCTCAAGAAGCTGACTTTTGTAGAATAATAACAAAATATCCGGAGCTAAATTGGCAATAATAAACCACGGAACCAGGGAGATTTCCCTAAAAATCGTTTACTGGGGAACCGGTTTCAGCGGAAAAACGGAGAACGTAGTTTGGCTCAGCAGGAGAATTCTCGGGGAGGACCCCCTCGTTCTTGCCACCCAGGAGGGGAGGACCCTCTTCTTCGACTTCAAGCCCCTTTCAAAAGAGCTTCCAAACGGCTACAAGGTAAGGTACTCGGTCTACACGGTCCCCGGCCAGGCCATCTACGCAGCCTCCAGAAGGCTCGTTGTAGAGGGGGCCGACGGCATAGTGTTCGTTGTTGACAGCCAGCGGGAGCGCTTCGAGAACAACCTGATGGCACTGGAAGAGCTCCTTTCCGTTGTAGGACCTGAGAACCTCGGCAGCCGCATACCGCTGGTGATTCAGTACAACAAGAGGGACCTTGAGAACATCTATCCGGTTGAGTTCTTAAGGGAAAAGCTCAACCGCTTCAGAGCCCCAGACTTTGAGGCGGTTGCCCTTAAAGGCATCGGCGTTGAGGAGACCTTCAACGCCATTGCCGAGCTGAGCCTTGAGAGGGTCCTCCAGAACGCCAAACTACAGGGAGAGGAGGCAAACCTCAACAGGTAGTAACCGGCCGAGCCTAATGCTATTATTTGGATAATCAAAAGGCAGGCGAGGGCCGGTGATAAGTTCCACTGGAATAAAAGAGAGAGCTCAGGAGCTACTGAAACCTTTTGCCCAGAGTATAGGGAACTTAGGCGTCTCCCCCAACGCCATAACCGTTTTCGGATTCATCCTTGCCCTTGTTGCAGGGGTTCTCATTGCAACCGAAAACCTGATAACGGCAGCAGCCGTTTACCTGCTGTCGGGCCTGTGCGATACGTTCGACGGCATAGTGGCAAGGATAACCGGGAAGAAGAGCAGGCTCGGCGCTTTCCTCGACTCCTTCCTCGACAGGTATGCAGATTTCTTTCCCCTTGCGGGGGTTGCATCGCTGGCCTTTAAACACCAAGACCAGCTACTCTTTGCCCTCACCCTCCTTGCAATTGCCGGCTCCTTTGCAACAAGTTACGCCAGGGCAAGGGCCGAGGCCCTCGGCGTTGAGTGTAAAGTGGGGATAATGGAAAGGCCCGAGAGGTTCGTTGTTCTGCTTGCCGGCGTTGCAACCGGCTACCTTTCGGTGGCGATGAGCGTTCTTGCGCTGCTGTCTAACGTTACGGCCTTTCAGCGGCTAATATGTGCGGTGGAAAGGTTGAGGTAAGGTGAAGAGGTTCCTTGCCGTAGTAATCTCTCTTTCTGTTCTGTTGGGAGCCGTAGCAGCCGGTTTTCTCTTCTACGCGAAGAGCCAGCTCTTCTCTAAAAGAAGCGTAAAGGTAGAGATTGAGGTCAAAAAGGGGGAGACCCTAAAGGGAGCCGCCGGGCAGGTGGCCGAGGTTTTCAAAGTGGACCCGAAGCTCCTCTACGCCTACGCAAGGTGGGCCGGACTTAAAGTTAAACAGGGGTGCTACAAGTTAAAGGGGGAGCTGAGCCCGGCGGAAGCTCTGAAAGAGCTGACAACAGGGAAACCCTGCCTCAAGAGCTTCACAATCCCCCCCGGAAGCGACCTCTTCCTGCTGGACAAACTCCTCTCACAGCAGGGAGTCTGCAAAAGAGGAGAGCTACTCGAGCTCTCCCGCTCAAAAGCCTTCCTGGAGAAGCTGGGGGTTCCCACCTTAGAAGGGTACCTCTTCCCCCAAACCTACTACATAAACAGAGAGGCCGGGTGCAAAAGGGCGGTAGAGGTTGCAGTCGGCGAGTTTAAAAGAGTAGTTCTGCCGCTGTTTCAGAACTACACCCCTCCACCGCTGGTAAAAAGGGCACTGAAGAAGGTGACCGTTGAGAAAGTGCTCACGGTAGCCTCCATAGTGGAAAAGGAGAGCTCCTACCCGCCGGAAAGACCGCTAATAGCGGCCGTTATCTACAACAGGCTCATACGGGGAATGAAAGTTCAGTGCGACCCCACCGTAATCTACGCCCTAAAACTTAAAGGAATCTTCAAAGAAAGGCTCCTCTACAGAGACCTCAAAACTCCTTCTCCCTACAACACCTACTACGTAAAGGGGTTACCTCCCGCCCCCATCTGCAACCCCTCCCTTAACTCCATAGAGGCGGCCCTCCACCCGGCAAACGTAAAGTACCTCTACTTCGTCTCAAACGGCCGGGGCAGGCACCTGTTCTCTAAGAGCTATAATGAACACCTCAAAAAGGTTAGAGCGCTGAGAAATGGCAAAGAAACTGGTAGTTGACAGCTCCGGCGAGAAGTATCCCTTCTCAAAAGGGGTTTTGGTTCGCTCACTCACAAAGGCCGGGCTCTCTGTTGAAGACGCCTACAAGATAGCAGACCTCGTCTCCGAACAGCTCAAAGGAACCGTTACAACCCAGGAGCTCACAGAACTCGTTTACAAGGTATTAAAGTCCCAGTTTGGCAGGAAAGTTGCAAACCGCTACAGGCGCCTTGTAAAGGAGAAGGAGGTTTTAGTTGCAGACGAAGAGGAGAAGAGCTTCGTCCCCTTCTCCCGGGGCATCCTCGCAACCTCCATCCGCTCTGCCGGAGTAGACGTTAAAGAGGCCTTCGACATAGCCCGGGAAGTTTACGAGAAGCTGGTTAAAAAGGGTAAGTTCAAGGTAAAGAGGTCCGAGCTCCGGGAGCTTACGGCAAAAACCTTAAAGAAGAAGCTGGGTGAAGAGGTTGCAAACAGGTACCTCCTGTGGAGGAAGGTGAAGGGCCTCGACAGGCCGGTGATAATCCTCATAGGAGGGGCAACCGGCGTAGGCAAATCTATGGTTGCCGCCGAGCTCACCAGAATCCTCGAAATAAACAGGCTCGCCTCAACCGACTCCCTCAGAGAGGTTATGAGGAAAATGGTCTCAAAGGAGCTCGTACCAACGCTCCACGTCTCCTCCTACGAGGCGGGCAAGTTCCTCCACCACATAGAGGGTATGGGAAAGGAGGAGAGAATCATCTACGGCTTCCTCGACCAGTCGGAGAAAGTTGCTACGGGGGTTGAGGCAGTTATAAACAGGGCAATAAAGGAGAACGTCAGCCTGGTTGTAGAGGGGATACACCTCATCCCGGGCATAGCAAACAAGTTCAAAGACAAAGCCCACATTGTTCACATCCTACTTACAACCCTCGACGAAGAGAGCCACAGGGGAAGGTTCAAAAGCAGGGAGAAGCGCTCACTCAGAACCAGCAAGAAGTACCTAAAGAACTTCCAGTCCATAAGGGTTATCCAGGACTTCCTCTACAGGAAGGCAAAGGAAGAGGGCATACCGGTGATAGACAACATAGATTTCGACCAGACAAGAGACAAGGTCCTTGAAGCCATAACCGACAAACTGGTTGAAGAGATAGGAGTGAAGGCATGATATACCTGTTTGTAGGCCTGGGAGGTTTCTTCGGAGCAATCTCAAGGTTCATAATAGCCGGCCTTGCCCAAAAGGCCGCCCAAACAACCTTTCCGGTCGGAACTCTAACGGTTAACGTCCTCGGCAGCCTGCTTATCGGGTTTCTCGTTCTCCTGTTCGAGGATATGATAGCCCCCCAGTGGAAGGCGTTTTTCATCACCGGCTTCCTCGGAGCCCTCACCACCTTCTCAACCTTCAGCTACGAAACCGTTACTCTCCTTATGGAGGGAGCCTACGGAAAGGCCCTCCTGAACGTTCTGCTGAACGTCGTCCTGTGCCTGTCTGCAACCTTTACCGGAATGTGGATATACAGGAGCCTCTTCAGACTCTAAAGGCAGCCCTCTCCCTCCGAAAGAACTTAAATTCAACCTTAGAAAAACCGCAAGGAGGGAGAGATGTTACTGTCACTTGAAGAGGGCAGTTTCCTCGTTAAGCTGGCCCGCACGGCCATAGAGAAGTTCCTAACCGAAGGTGTAAAAATAACGCCTCCGCCCCAAACCCCTCAGAGGCTCTTCGAGGAAAGGGGCGTTTTCGTAACCCTGAAGCGGTTTCCCTCGGGGGAGCTGAGGGGCTGCATAGGTTACCCCGAGCCCATAATGCCCCTCGTTCTCGCAACCATAGACGCGGCCATATCGGCTGCAACCAAAGACCCGAGGTTCTACCCCCTAACTCCCCAAGAGCTCGACAGCGTCACCGTGGAGGTTACAGTTCTGACCCCTCCAGAGCCGATAGACGTTCCTCCCCAGCAGCTGCCCCGGGCGATAAAGGTGGGAAGGGACGGCCTAATAGTCAGGTGCGGCCTTGCAAGCGGCCTCCTGCTCCCGCAGGTTCCCGTTGAATGGGGGTGGAACGAAGAGGAGTTCCTCTCCCAAACGTGCGTAAAGGCGGGGCTACCGCCCAACTGCTGGCTTGACCCCCGCTGCAAGTTCTACAAATTTCAGGGACAGATATTCACAGAAACCGAGCCCTACGGCCCGGTTGTAGAGGAGAAGATTTCGTAAAGGAGGTCGGTCTTGATTCAGGAGTGGATACTCTCCTTTCTCATATCGCTGCCTGCGGTTCTCTGGGCTATAACGGTTCACGAGTTCGCCCACGGCTACGTGGCCTACAAGCTGGGAGACCCAACGCCGAAGATAACCGGCAGGTTAACCCTCAACCCGTTGGCCCACCTGGACCTACTGGGATTCATAGCGCTGGTTCTGGTCCACTTCGGGTGGGCCAAGCCGGTTCTCATAAACCCCAGGAACTTCCGAAAAACCGACCCGAGAACGGGAGAGATACTGGTTGCCTTCGCCGGACCGGCAGCAAACTTCGTAAGCGCCCTGCTCTCGGCACTGGCCCTTAAATACCTGCCGTTTTACTCACTCCCTCCGGGTATAGGCGAGCCGCTCTTCCTGATGCTCAAGTACAGCCTGTTTATAAACACCGCCTTCGGAGTGTTTAACCTGCTCCCGATTCCTCCCTTAGACGGTGCAAAGATACTCGAAGCCCTGCTTCCCCCTCCGCTGTGGCAGAAGTACAAGGCGATAGAGCCCTACGGCCCGATTATTCTCATAATCCTGGTTATAAGCCCTGTGCTAAACTGGATACTGATACCGATAGTAAACGGTATGGTAAGGGCAATGCTCACTTTAACCTGATTCAGAGGCCGAGGTGATATTTAAGGAGCTGATAAAGAAGAAGAGAGACGGGGGGAAGCTCTCCCGCTCCGAAGTTGAGTTTGTGGTTGAGTCCTACACGAAAGGAGAAACTCCAGACTACCAGATGGCCGCATTCCTCATGGCCGTTTTCTTCAGGGGGCTCGACCACCAAGAGACCCTGGCCTTTACAGACGCAATGCTCCGCTCAGGGGAAAGGGTAAATGTTGAGGTAGAGGGAACCATAGTAGACAAACACAGCACCGGAGGGATAGGAGATAAGGTCTCCCTCGTTATAGCCCCTACCCTGGCAGAGCTCGGCTTTAAAGCCCCGCTCCTTGCCGGAAGGGCCCTCGGGTTCACCGGGGGAACGATAGATAAGCTCGAAAGCACGGGGATGAAGGTTGAGCTGAACCCCCAGGAGATTACGGAGGTCACAAGGAGGTTCGGCTTCTCCATTTCGGCCCAAACAGAAGAGATAGCACCGGCCGACCGGAAGATTTACGCTTTAAGGGACGCAACTTCTACAGTTGAGAGCATACCGCTGATAGTTTCGAGCATCCTGAGCAAGAAGCTTGCGGTTAACACAGACGCCATAGTGTTCGATGTAAAGGTGGGAACCGGAGCCTTTATGAAAAGGATGGAAGAGGCAGAGGAGCTGGCAGAGGGGCTCGTAGAGGTCTCCAAACTCTACGGGAAAAGGGCCGGTGCCCTCATAACGGAGATGAGCCAACCGCTGGGGAGGTTCGCCGGAAACGCCCTCGAGGTTAAAGAGGCGATAGAGGCCCTCGGCGGGAAACCTCAGGAAGACCTCCTTGAGGTAACCTCCTCCCTTGTCGGGCTGCTCTTCCAGCTCACCGGCAGAGGCGGGTTCGAAGAGGGTAAAGAGAAGGCCATAGAAGTTATAACGTCGGGGAGGGCGCTCAAGCGCTTTCTTAGCTGGATAGAGTTCCTGGGAGGAGACCCCGACGTTAAGGTTGCCGAGAAGGTTGTGCAGGTAAAGGCCCCCGTAAGCGGCTACGTAGCGCAGATTAACGGCGAGGCCTTGGGTTACCTGATAATAGAGCTGGGAGGCGGAAGGAAGAGGGCAGGCGAGCCGATAGACTACTCGGTGGGGCTGGGATTCAGGAAGAAGATAGGAGAGAGAGTGGAGAAGGGAGAGGTTATAGGTGAGATTTACTACTCTAAGGGGAGCCCGGAGGAGTTCGTAGAGAAGTTCTTAAAGGCTTTCACCTTTACCGAGGGTGAAGTTGAAAGGCCGAAGCTCATTAAAAAGAGGGTTGTTTAACCGAGTATCTCCTCTACTCTCTCTGCGGCCCGTTCCATCTCTATCTCTAAAAGCCCGATAAAGGCGCCCTCCCTTACAACAACAACCAGAATCGCCTTTGGGCCCGCCTGCTTTATGTAGAAGAGCTCCCCTTCGAGTTTTACCGTTGCCTCCTGGGCCGCCCCGGCCTCAACGAGCTTCCCCATCTTCTTCGCAGTTGCAAGTATGGTTGCCCCCATGGCGGCAAAGCGGTTGCCCTTTACGCTGGTCCTCCCGGTTACCGAGGTAATCAGCTTCCCCTCCGGCGTTGCAAGCACCGCTGCAACAACTTCTCCCCCCATTGAATCAACCAACTCGTTTAAAACAGCTTCCAGCTGCTCCTTCCTGGTCATGGCTAAACCTCCTGGATAAGGTCGTCGAGAACCTCCTGAATGGGCGACTCCTCGTAGAGGAGGTCGGTTCCGCACTTTAGGGTTCTCAGGAACTCAAAGGCGTCTGCCACCAACTCCTTGGGTATTATGGAACCGTGTTGGGGGGCTATGGCCTCTACGGGGAAGTCCTTTACCTTGTTTACGAAAAAGCGAAGCGCCTTGTTGGAGGCCATGTAGTAGATGTGGAAGTAGGACATCTCTATCTGGTGCCTCTTCCAGTTGGAGACGACAAGCTCCCACTTTTTCTGAATGGCGGCGAAGATGTCGCCCGAGAAGAGGATTTTTGAGCGGGTATCGTAGGTAACGAAGGCGTCGGGGAAGTGGAGGAAAGGTGCCGAGATGAAAAGGGCCCTTCCGCCTGCGGGCAGTTTAATCGTGGTATCGTCGAGGGTGCTTACGTCGAGCCACTTAACCCGGGCGGGGTCTATGCTGTAGTAGGGGAGGAGAACCTTCGTCCTGGGGGTTGTTACGATAACGGCGTCGGGGTTTATCTCCAGCCAGCGGGACACAGAGCCTGCAACGTCGGGGTCTTGGTGGTGGAAGACCAGGTGGGTAACTTTTGACGGGTCTCCAAGGAGTCGTTCAACCCTTTTAACAACCTGCTCAAAGTGCTGGTTCCCTCCGGCATCTAAAAGGAGGTGAACCTCTTCGGAGCCGGAAACTGAGGAGATAAGGTATGCGTTACACCTGAACATCGTCTCTTCGGCACTGCCCACCCAGGCGACTCTATGGCCGCCCTCCTCGTAGAGGATAACAGGAGAGGAGAGGTCGGGGAGTTTGCCGATGTAGTTGTTTATGTAGTAGGGCATGGCTCCTCCTTACCCTTCTATGGTCCTTATGAGCATGAGGCGGGCAAAGCCCACGTTTCCCTGGGAGTTCATACGGACCGCCCCCCACTCTTCGGTTGCGGGAAAGAGCCTTATGAGCAGGTACTCTCCGTCGGTGGAGACGAGTATCTCTTTCGGAAGGCCTATCTCGAGGTCTCCCATGGCCCTGTAGTAGTTGAGGTAGTTCTCTACAAATTTCTTTGCAGATTCGGCAACTTCGTCTGCCCTGTCGCCTTCTTTGTGGGTCACTTCACCGGAAAAGGTGCCCCTTACGAAGGTTTTGCTGAAGGGAATGAGCTCCAGAATGGACTCGGCTTCCATTTAGACCTCCCGAAGCTGGTCTCTACAGAGTTCAAGCTCTTCAAATCCTTTACGGGAAAGTAGGAGAAGCTCTCCCGCAGGATGGTTGAAGGAGAGGACTTTTCGGCTGAAGTCTATGTGGCCGGTGCCGGCGGGAAGCTCTTCAAGGAGGGAAAGGAGCTTCCCGACTCTGTCGGCGGTTAAGGTTGAGAAGAGGGTCCTTCCGGCCCTGACAAAAAGGAAGAGCTCCCTGTAGGGGAGGAGGGAGAGGAGCTTCTCCACCAGACTCAACTCCCGGGTTTCCACCCCGGAAACGGGCAAGTTAGCCCCGGTGCGCCTGTTGAAGAGCTTCACCCCGAAGGGGGTAACGTTCCTCTGAGGTTCAAACCGCCTCTTCCTGCCGAGCCCGAGGGTGAACTTTGAGGAGTTCTCGGCAAGGAAGAGGAGGGCGGCGTCGCCTGCCAACCTCTCCCCATCGAAGTAGAGGTAGGCGGCCAGAACCTCTTTGCGTCCTAAAAAGATAAAGCCTTCAAAGGAGCTTCCCCGAACCTGAAGCTCCCACAAGGAGGAGCTCCTTGCAAGGAGTTCAAGGTCTGCTAAAACAGAGTAACCCTTAACCATTCCTCTCTCTCAAAGCCCTGTCGAGGCCGTTTAAAAAGGAGGTGGCCCGCTTTACAGCGCGCTCGGCAGAGGAGAAGAGAAACCACCCCTTCTCTACTGCGTAGAGAACGCTGACCCTGCCAACGGGGGTCTTCTTTGAAACCAGAACAACGTTGAACTCCGGGTAGGAGAGGACAACCGCCTGAGGTTCCCTGCCGGAGCGGGAACCGAACTTCACAGCCTCGAGGCCTGCGGCAAGCAGGTAGGGAAACGAGCGAAGCGGGGAGTTGGGGGCGGAAGCTCTCTCCTCCTCATACAGCGGCCTTCCCGACTCGTTGTAAACACCAACGGCGAGGAAGGAAAAGCCCCGAAGCTTTTTAACGTTTTCCCTTATGTAGGAAAGCAGAGAGAGGCTACCGGAGCGGCTACTTTCCAACTTAACCTCTACAGACAAAGGGGTATGGGCGGTTCCCTCAATTTACACCATAAAAATTAGTTAATGTTTTCACCTTTTCAACCCCGCCCTTGTAACCGCACTTAAGAGACTTTAGATTAATCAACTACACAACCGATTTGGAGGAGAGATGTCTGCAGAAGTTATCAAGAAGGCAACCGAGCTGGCACAGGCTATAGCCCAATCTGAAGAGCTTGCAAACCTAAGGGCTGCAGAGGCCAAGCTGATGATGGACCAAGAGGCAAGCAAGCTCCTGCAAGAGGTTCAGAGGCTCCAGCAGATGGCCCAGATGTCTGGCTCCCCCGAGGCGATGCAGCAGCTTGAAGAGGCATTCAACAAGTTTGCCCAGAACCCGGTAGGGAAAGAGTACCTCGAGGCCAACCAGAAGTTCAGCCAGATGCTCGAAACGGTTAACTCCCTACTCCAAGAGGCAATAGAGGGACTCAAACACCACGGACACGGCTGCTCCGGCTGTTCCGGCTGCAGCATGTAACCAAACGGCGGGGCCTAAGCTCCGCCGTTAACCCTCTCGAGAATCTCCACAACCTCACGGTCGGGCGTCTGAGAGAAGTCCTCGTAGAACTGACCCACCGCCTGAAAGAACTCAGGAGCGTAGAGCACAACCAGGTCATCTACGAGCCCTTTAAACTCCTCCAACCTGTCGAGGGGCATAACCGGAACCGCAAGTATTATTCTGTTGGGGTTCTCCCTCCTCAGGGAGGCTATTGCAGCCTTTACCGTTAAACCGGTTGCTATGCCGTCGTCTACCAGTATAACGTCGCGCCCCGTAAGGGGAATCCTCCGCCTGCCGCCGGTGTAAAGGAGCTTCCGCCGCCTTATCTCCTCAATCTCCTCAAGGGCCTTCCTCTTCAGGTACTCCTCCGTAACCCCGAGCCTCGAGAGGGCATCCGGGGAAAGGTCGGGGTTTAGAATGAGGGTTCCGTCTTCGGTAACGGCGGCAACGGCAAACTCCGGGTTAAAGGGGGCTCCCACCTTCCTCGGAATAACGAGCTCAAGGGGAGCAGAGAGCTGAAGGGCTATGGGCTCTGCAACCACTACCCCTCCCCTCGGAATGGCAACAACAACGGGGTCTTTCAGAGTGCCGTTAAAGCGCTCAACAATTGCACGGGCAAGGAGCTTCCCGGCCTCTCTCCTATCTTTAAAAACCATCTCTCCCTCCCAACTCCTTACACTTTAAAGGTATGCACCTACTCTACAAGGGAGTAGAGTAGCTCTATCTCGTAGGGCCACAGGCTCGGGTCTATCGTCTCCAAAATCAGGGGAATACCGTCGAGCCGAGGGTCGTTCATTATGAACCTGAAGGCGTCGAGCCCTATGTTCCCCTTGCCTATGGAGTGGTGCCTATCGACCCTGCTGCCCAATCCGGATTTTGCGTCGTTAAGGTGCATACCCTTTAGGTACTTAAAGCCCACAACCTTTTCAAACTCCTCCATAGTCCTCTCGTAAGAGCTTCTATCCCTTATGTCGTAGCCTGCGGCAAAGAGGTGGCAGGTATCCAGGCAGACCCCTATGCGGGACTTGTCGTTAACGAGCTCTACTATGCGGGCTATGTGCTCAAACCTGTAGCCCACGTTCGAGCCCTGACCCGCCGTGTTCTCTACTACGAAAACAACACCCTTAGTCCGCTCCATCGCCTCATTCAGGGAGAGGGCAACGAGCTCCAAGCACTCCTCTTCGCTTATCTGCCTAAGGTGGCTGCCCGGGTGAAAGTTCAGGTACTTTAGGCCAAGGGCACTACAGCGCTCCGCCTCGTCTATAAAAGCCTCCAGGGAGCGGCGCCTCTTTTCCGGCTCGGGGTGGCCCAAGTTTATGAGGTAGCTGTCGTGGGGAAGAACGTGGTCGGGGGAGATTCCAACCCGGCGGAGGTTCTCTTTAAACCGCCCGATAACTTCCTCGGTTAGGGGCTTTGCCCGCCACTGCCGCTGGTTCTTGGTGAAGAGAGCAAAAGCCCTCGCCCCTATCTCCTGGGCGTTAAGGGGGGCGTTGTGAACACCTCCGGCGGCGCTTACGTGGGCACCTACAAACTTGGCCAAGATAACCTCCTAAGATTGCGAATTTCGCATTTAAAGTGTATGACAAAGTGCCGATAATTTTGGTATAGAGGAAAATAATTTTAAAAAGAAGAAGCGACGGTCGGAGGAGAAGATGGAGAACTTCATCCAGGTAATAACAACAACACCCACAAAGGGGGAGGCTGAGAAGATAGGGAAGGTGCTCCTGGAAGGGCTGCTTGCCGCGTGCATCCAGATTTTGGGCCCCGTAGAGAGCTGCTACTGGTGGGAGGGAAGGCTCGAAAAGAGCAAGGAGTGGTTCCTGATAGTGAAAACGCAAAAAAGGCTCTACCCCCGGGTGGAGCAAATCATAAAGCGGCTACACAGCTACAAGGTTCCCGAAATAATAGCGATTCCGATAGTTGCAGGCTACAAACCCTACCTAAACTGGGTTCACAGTGAGCTCAGGTAGAATTAGCTCCACACTGCAACCGGAGCCGTTTTGTGGAGCTGATATACGGAGTTCTGTTTACCGTCGGAATTGCGGCGGGCTTTGTGGCAGGCCTCTTCGGCATAGGCGGAGGGGTGATACTGGTACCCCTCTTCTGGTTCTTCTTCCAGAAGATAGGGGTGCCCCAGGAGCTGAGCTTCAAGCTGGCAGTTGCAACGAGCCTCTCGGTTATAGCCGTCTCTACGCTCTTTTCCACCGTATCCCACATACTAAAGGGGAGCTACCCTTTAAAGGAGGCGGCCAAGCTCTTAATATTTTCCCTTCCGGGAGTTCTGGCCGGGGTGCTGCTTGCCCACTACCTGCCTGTTAAAGCGCTGAAGAACATCTTCGGCATCTTCCTCGTTATAACAGGAGTAAAGCTGCTGCTGAGCGGCAGGGGCAGCCGCAAGCTGAGGGTGAAAGAGAGGGTAATTGTTCCTCTAACGGTTGTCCTCTCGGGCTTTTTAAGCTCCCTGCTGGGGATAGGTGGGGGCGTAGTGGTAAACTCCATACTCTTTTCGGTCGAGGGGATAAAGGTCGAGAGAACGGTAGCCATAGCCTCTGCCGCCTCTTTCCTGAACGCCCTTTTAGGGGCGGCACTCTACCTAATGGTGCCGGCAGAGAAGGTGCTGTGCTGTCAGGTAGGGCTGGTTTACGTTCCCGGAGCCGTGCTCGTTGCCTGTGGCTCCCTGATAGGGGTGAAGCTGGGGCTGAGGGTTTTAAGGGGCCTCAATCAGCACCACCTGAAGAAGCTCTTTGCAGTTATGCTCCTTGTGATTGCAGCAAAGATACTCCTGCTGTAAGAGTGAAGGGAGGAACCCCTTAGAAGGTTCCTCCGTGGGTATGACACTGGCTGCAGACTTGGTCGGGGTTCATATGGGTCTTTATGTCTATGGGGAGGCCGAGGCCGTTGGCAGGAGCGTAGCTGTAGGTTCCGTCGTGACAGGCGGCACAGAGCGAAGCCTGGTTCTCCCTTGTCTCAAGCACTGTAGCCCCTTGGGTGTAGTTCACCGGAAGGTTCACGTACTCCTGGAGCTGGGTTGCGTTTGAGAGGTCATAAGTTGCGTTAACGCTTGTAACGTTGCCCTCGAAGTAGAGGTCTTTGAAGTAGTTTTGGGAGCGGGGGTCAACAACCACATACTCGAGAACGGAGGTGTTGTCCTGCTGGACAACGGCTTTATCGGCAAGGAGGGTTTCACCTACCTTTTCTATTATGAGGTTGTCGTTGTTTGAAGCGTGGGGGTTGTGGCACTGGGAGCACTCTAAGGGAGCGTGCTGAACGTGGAAGAGGAGCTGACCGGAGAGGTCGATGGGTTTGAAGCTCTTCTCACCGGTTGTGTAGTCGTTCTGGCCGTGCCAGTCTCCGCTCCACAGGGAGGCAACGTTCGGCGGAGCTTCCTTCGGAGAAACGGCCGCATCGGCCTTGCCGTCGCCGTTCGTATCGGCAAGGGGCTCACCCGAGAGGGCTCCCCAGGTGTTGGAGTGGCAAGTTAAGCAGAGGTCCTGAACGTTTTTGTAAGAAATGCCGTTAAAGTGGGCAAAGTCGGTGCCCGGCTCCACAAGGCCGTCCATATCGGGCTGCCAATGGCAAACGGTACAGTCGAAATCGTCTATGCGGCCGTTGCCGTTAAAGTCGTGTAGGGCATGAGTCCTCTGGGACGTTCCCCTGTAGAAGTGGATGAGGTTTCCCATCTGGTCGTGGCAGACTAAACACTGCCTCTGAACACCCGAAACGCCGTTGGTTCCGTGACAGGCCGAGCACACCCCTATGGCGTTGCCAACGCCAACGGCATTAACTGCGTCGTCTATGAGTTTCTGGTACTGGTCTACCGAAAGATCAACGGTGGCCATGGTGTGTTTAAAGTTCTGGTGACACCCTAAACAGTCGCTCTGCCCCCAGCCGTCGGGGTGGTTCTCCGGGGTCAGGTAGGTTCCGCCCTTTTCGGCGTAATCCGCTCCGAAGTCGGTATAGTGAACGCTGGTGGAGCCCAGTCCGCTACAGCCGGCAACAAAGAGAAGCCCTCCCAAAGCCAAGAAAAGCCTTTTCACCTCGTTCCTCCCAAATCACTTAGCACACCTGAAAAGATAAATAATTCAAAATCCTATTATAGTGGATTTATCCGTTTAAGTGGTAAACGGTCGCCATTCCCCCCATAAGGGGCCTGTAACTTCCCCCTTTAAAGCCAACGGAAACGGCAAGCTCTATCAGGCTATCGTAGTGGGGAAATTCAACTATTGTGGTGAAGAGGTGCCTGGTAACATCGGCCTTCGACCTCAGCCTTCCCAAAGGGAGCATCACGTACTTAAGGAACGAGGTGAAGAGCTTCCCGGCCACCGGATTCCTCGGAATGGAGACTTCGAGAATCCTCGCAACGCCCCCGGGCTTCAAAACCCGCCTTATCTCCCTAAGCCCCCCTTCCGGGTCTTCAAAGTGGCGAAGCCCCAAAGAGACCAAAACCGTATCGAAAACGGCGCTTTTAAAGGGAGTTTTGAGGGCGTCTCCCCTTACCCACAGGAGCTCCGGATGTTTCTCCTTGGCCACCTGCAGCATGGGGAGGGAGTAGTCTAAGCCCACCGTCAGCTCCGCCTTGGGTGCAACAAGGGCTGCAACCTGTCCGGTTCCGCAGGCGAGGTCGAGGACCACGCCGGGAGAGTTAAGGCCCTTAACGAGCTCCCGCTGCCACCTCTTTATAATTCCAAGCGACAGAAAGCCCGATATCGAGTCGTACTTCCTGGCTATACGGTCGAAAATCTCAACGCCTACGGGCTGCTTTCCCAAACTTCACCTCGCTTGAGAAAAGGCTTAAATAGAATTCTATTTCAAAAGGGTCAGGAGAAGGTTATGGTTCCGGTCGGAGTGGATACGGGAGGAACGTTTACCGATTTCGTGTTCGTTGAAGGGGGCAGGCTTAAAGTTCTGAAGCTCCTCTCTACGCCCGACAACCCAGCAAGGGCCGTTATAGAGGGGCTCAAGGCGATAGCCCCCAACAGGGCACGGAGGATAATCCACGGAACAACCGTGGCAACAAACGCCCTACTTGAAAGGAAAGGGGCAAGAACCGCCTTTATAACGAATAAAGGCTTTGAGGAGCTCCTCTTCATAGGGAGGCAGAACAGAGAAAAACTGTACGACCCTGCTGCAAAAAAGCCCGAGCCGCTGGTGGAAAGGGAGCTGTGCTTCGGGCTCAACTGCAGGGTAAACAGTAAAGGCGAGGTAGTTGAACCTTTAAAAGAGGAGGAGCTTCAAAACCTAATATCCAAACTGAAAGAGCTTCAAGTCCAGTCGGCCGCCGTCTGCTTCCTCTTCTCGTTCCTGAACCCCCGCCACGAACTGGAAGTCAAAGAAGCCCTCGAGAGGGCCGGCATACCAGCCTCCGTTTCGAGCGAGATAGTCCCGGAGTTCAGGGAGTTTGAGAGGGCGTCAACCACAACGGTGAACGCCTTTGTGCTGCCGAAAGTGTCGGGCTACATAGAGCACCTTGAAAGGGCGATAAAGCCCGAAGACACCCTCAAGATAATGCAGTCGAACGGCGGAATAATAAGCTCTGCCACGGCAAAGAGGGAGCCGGTAAGAACGGTCCTGTCGGGGCCGGCCGGGGGCGTTGTAGGCGCCTGGAGAGTGGGCAAGGAAGCGGGTTTCGAGAAGCTCATAACCTTCGACATGGGCGGAACCTCAACCGACGTTTCGCTCATAGACGGCAGGCCCGCCGTAACAACCGAGGCGAAGATATCGGGAATCCCCGTAAAGGTTCCTGTAATAGAGATACATACCGTTGGCGCCGGCGGAGGCTCAATAGCCTGGATAGACGCCGGCGGTGCCCTAAGGGTAGGCCCTCAGAGCGCGGGGGCAGACCCGGGCCCCATATGTTACGGTAGGGGAGAGCAGATAACGGTTACAGACGCAAAC
Source organism: Thermovibrio ammonificans HB-1 (assembly GCF_000185805.1). Classification (NCBI taxonomy): domain Bacteria; kingdom Pseudomonadati; phylum Aquificota; class Aquificia; order Desulfurobacteriales; family Desulfurobacteriaceae; genus Thermovibrio; species Thermovibrio ammonificans. The sequence continues at coordinate 80,454 of NC_014926.1, read as the reverse complement.
CTCTTCCTGGGAAGGCTCGACCCCGAGAACTTCTTGGGCGGGGGGATGAGGCTCTACCCGGAAAGGCTCAAACCCTTCTTTGAAGAAATGGCGAAGAGGCTCAACATTGAGCCCGTTGAGCTTGCAGAGGGAATCGTAGAGGTTGCAAACGCCCAGATGGAAAGGGCCGTAAAGGTAATCTCGGTCGAAAGGGGCTACGACCCCCAAGACTTCACCCTCGTCTCGTTCGGAGGTGCCGGAGGCCTCCACGCGGCCTTCCTGGCCCAGAGCCTCAAGATACCGAGAGTTCTGATTCCGACGAACCCGGGCGTTCTCTCCGCCTTCGGCATGATAAGCGCCGACGTTGTTAAAGACTTCTCAAAAACAGTAATGGTGAAAGCGGAAGAGGTAGAGAAGGTGGAAGAGGCCCTGTCTGAACTCCAGAGCCGCGCCCTGAAGGCAATGGAGGAAGAGGGCTTTAGCGAAGGAGACGTGGCGGTTGAGAAGCTCGTTGACGCAAGGTATAAGGGCCAGTCCTTTGAAATCACCGTTCCCTATTGCAGGAACTTTAAGGAGAAGTTTGAAGAGAGCCACCGGAAGCTCTTTGGCTACACCCACGAGGCTGAAGTGGAGGTTGTAACTGCAAGGGTCAGGGCCGTAGGGATAACCGAGAAACCGAAACTTCCCGCCTTCGAGGAGGGGTCCGAAAACCCGCCGCCCGGTGCCCTGCTGAAGGAGAAGCCGGTCTACTTCAAAGGGGAGTGGATAAAAACTCCCGTGTACAGCCGGGAGGAACTGCTACCCGGCAACAAAATAACCGGACCGGCAGTAATAGTAGAGTACAGCGCCACAACGGTAGTTCCCCCGGGCGCAAAGCTGAAAGTGGACCGGTTCAAAAACCTGATAGTAGAGGTGAACCTTGATTAACCCGATAAAACTGGAGCTCTTCAAACACGCCTTCTCGGCAGTTGCCGAGGAGATGGGAGCGGTTCTACAGAGAAGCTCGTTCTCTCCCAACATAAAAGAGCGCAGAGATTTCTCCTGTGCACTCTTCAACCGGAAAGGCGAGCTCGTTGCCCAGGCGGCACACATTCCGGTTCACCTGGGCTCAATGCCGCTTTCCGTAAGGGCCGTTCTGAAGAAAATCGACCTAAAAGAGGGAGAAGTGGCGGCCATAAACGCCCCCTACAGCGGGGGAACCCACCTACCCGACATAACGGTTGTGGCTCCGGTCTACCTCAACGGAGAGCTCCTATTCTACGTTGCAAACAGGGCCCACCACGCCGACGTTGGGGGCACAACACCCGGCTCAATGCCCCTCTCTACCTCCATATACCAGGAAGGGCTCATAATCCCGCCGGTGAAGGTGGCCTCCAACTGGGAGCCGGACCCGAACTTCTTAGAGCTGCTCAAGGCAAACTCGAGAACCCCCAAGGAGAGAGAAGGAGACTTCAAAGCACAGCTTACCGCCCTTAAACTCGGAGTGAAAAGAATCAAAGAGCTTGCCCAAAAGTACTCCCCCGAGCTTCTCCAAATCTACGCAAATGCACTCCTTGACTACGCCGAGAAAATCACCCGCAACTTCATAGAGTCGATACCCGACGGCGTTTACACATTCGGCGACTTCATGGACGGCGACGGAATAGCAGACACCCCCGTAAGGGTACGGGCCGTTGTGAAGATAGAGGGAGATACGGCAATGGTAGACTTTTCGGGCTCCGACCTTCAAACCAAAGGGCCGATAAACACCGTAGAGTCCATAGCCCTTTCTGTAACCCTCTACTCCTTCAGGCTACTGATGGAGCACGACGTTCCCACAAACGAAGGGATAATGCGCCCCGTTAAAGTCGTAACCCGAAAAGGCACGGTTGTAGATGCCCTGCCCCCGGCACCGGTCTCGGCCGGCAACACCGAAACGAGCCAAAGGCTGGTAGACGTTCTGCTGGGAGCGCTCTCAAAAGCCCTTCCCAAAAAAGTTCCCGCCGCAAGCCAGGGCACCATGAACAACCTTACGCTCGGCGGAACAGACCTTGAAGGCAACCCCTTCGCCTACTACGAAACAATCGGCGGCGGAGCCGGGGCGACCCCGAAAGAAAACGGAGAGAGCGGCGTTCACACCCACATGACAAATACCCTAAACACTCCGGTAGAGGCCCTCGAGTTCAAGCTGCCCGTGATGGTTACAGAGTACGGCCTGAGAAAGAGCTCCGGCGGAGAGGGGAAGTTCAGAGGGGGAGAGGGCATAGTGAGAGAACTCCTCTTCCTCTCGGAAACCCAGGTAACCCTGATATCCGAAAGGCGAAAGTTCAGCCCCTACGGTCTCTTCGGCGGAAAACCGGGAAAGCCAGGACGCGCCGTTGAGTTAACGCCGGAAGGAAAGGAGATAGAGCTTCCCCCCAAGTTCACAAAAACCTTCAAGCCGGGCCACAAACTCAGAGTAGAGACCCCCGGCGGCGGCGGCTGGGGAGAAAGGTAACCCCGCCCTTTCAAAAAGAGAACTTTTCCACTATATTACTCCAGCGAAAACTCACCGGGCCAGACTCGGGGAGGGGTGCCCGTTTCGGGTTCTCCCCGAGGAGGAAGGCCCGGGAGGAAAAACCCCAAAAGGAGGAGAAACATGAGCGAAGAGCTCAAAGAGAACCAGCAGCAAGAGCAGCAGCAGGAAGCTCAAACCCAAACCCAACAGCAGGAAGAGGTAAAGGAGCAGGAGACCTTTAAGCCCAGGCCTCCCGGCCAAAGGGTAACAATGAAGGAGCTCCTGGAAGCCGGCGTTCACTTCGGCCACCAGAAGGAGCGCTGGAACCCCAAGATGAAGAAGTTCATCTTCACCGAGCGTAACGGCATCCACATTATCGACCTCCAGCAGACTATCAAGTACTTCGAGCAGGCCTACGACTACATTGCAGACCTGGTGGCAAACGGCGGTAAAGTGCTCTTCGTGTGCACAAAGAAACAGGGGCAAGACATCGTTAAAGAAGAGGCCGAGCGCTGCGGCATGTACTACGTTAACAAGAGGTGGCTCGGCGGAACCCTTACAAACTTCCAGACAATCAGGAAGTCGGTCTTCAAGCTCAAAATGCTCAAGAAGATGGAAGAAGAGGGAGTCTTCGACCAGCTTCCCAAGAAAGAGGCCGTAAGGCTCCGCAGGAAGAAAGAGAAACTCGAGCGTTACATCGGCGGTATAGAGAACATGAACCGCCTGCCCGACGCCCTCTTCATCGTTGACATCGTAAGGGAAGAGAACGCCGTTAGAGAGGCAAGGAAAGCCGGCATACCGATAGTTGCCCTGGTAGACACAAACGCAGACCCCGACCTTGTAGACATTCCCATCCCTGCAAACGACGACGCAATCAGGGCTATAAGGCTCCTCACCTCCAGGATTGCAGACGCCGTTCTGGAAGGCAAAATGAGGAGGGAAGCTCTGGCCCTTGCTGAAGGCAAAGAGGAAGAAGAAGTAGACTTCAATCCCGAAGAAGAGTAAACTCCGGCGGGGGGGCCTCCCCGCCCTTTAACAAGAATCAGGGAGGTTAAAATGGCCGAGATTACAACCCAGATGATAAAAGAGCTTCGCGAGAAAACCGGAGCAGGCATCGTAGACTGCAAAAAAGCCCTTCAGGAAGCCGGCGGCGACATAGAGAAGGCCGTTGAAATCCTCAGGAAGAAAGGTGCGGCCAAAGCGGCCAAAAAAGCCGAAAGGGCAACTGCAGAGGGAGCCGTCTTCTCCTACATCCACGCAGGCGGCAAAGTAGGCGTTCTCGTAGAACTCAACTGCGAAACCGACTTCGTTGCAAGGAACGAAACCTTCAAAGAACTCGGACACGAAATCGCAATGCAGATTGCCGCAATGGCGCCTGAATTCGTCAGCCGCGAAGACGTTCCCGCAGAGCTGGTAGAAAAAGAGAAAGAGATACTCAAGCAGCAGGCACTTGCAGAAGGCAAGCCCGAGCACATCGTAGAGAAAATCGTTGAAGGAAGACTCAACAAGTTCTACTCCGAAAAGTGCCTCCTCGAACAGCCCTGGATAAAAGACGACAGCAAAACCATCAAAGACCTCATCACCGACTACATCACCAAACTGGGAGAGAACATAAAGGTTCGCCGCTTCGCAAGGTTCGAAGTGGGCAAGTAACCTACCGGGGGGTTCCTCCCCCCTTTTCGCTATAATACAGAACAACCTTTAATCAGGCAGGGACGATGGGGCTTAAGTACAAGCGGATACTCCTAAAACTGAGCGGAGAGGCCCTCCAGGGCAACAAAAACTACGGTATAGACCCAGAGTTCCTCAGACGGCTCGCCCAGGAAATAAAAAAAGTAAAAGACCTCGGCGTTGAAATAGCCATAGTAATCGGCGGCGGCAACATCTTCAGGGGAGTCTCCGGTGCCACCCAAGGAATGGACAGGGCAACCGCCGACTACATGGGAATGCTGGCAACCGTCATAAACGCCCTCGCCCTACAAGACGCCCTCGAAAAAGAGGGAATGCAGACGAGAGTCCTCACCGCAATAGAGATGAAGGAGATAGCCGAACCCTACATAAGGCGCAGGGCCATCAGACACCTCGAAAAAGGCAGAGTAGTGATATTCGGTGCTGGAACGGGCAACCCCTTCTTCACAACAGACACGGCAGCCGCACTGAGGGCTGCCGAAATAAACGCAGACGTTCTACTAAAAGCCACAAAAGTAGACGGCATCTACACCGCCGACCCTACAAAAGATGCTAATGCCAAAAAACTTGACAAATTATCATATAAAGATGTAATTACAAATGGTATAAAGGTTATGGACTCTGCAGCCGTAAGCCTCTGTATGGAAAACAACATACCTATAGTAGTATTTGACGTTAGGAAACCCGGAAACCTGGAGAAAGTTGTAAAGGGAGAAGCAGTAGGATCACTGGTAGAAGGAGAGGGGCTATGATTGGAGAACTGCTGAAAGATGCAGACAAGAGGATGAAAAAGGCTGTAGAGGTATTAAAAGCCGACTTTGCCGGCCTCAGAACCGGCAGAGCCTCAACCGTTTTAGTAGAAGACATAAAAGTGGACTACTACGGCTCAACCATGACCATAAAACAAATTGCCCAGATATCGGTTCCCGAGGCCAACCAGATAGTTATACAGCCCTGGGACGCCTCCGTAGTTCCCAACGTAGAGAAGGCCATAAGGGAGTCCGACTTGGGAGTTCAACCCCAAAGAGACGGCAACATCATAAGGGTAATCCTCCCTCCGCTCACCGAAGAGAGGAGGAAAGAGCTGGTTAAAAAGGCCGGAAAAATGGCCGAGCAGGCGAGAATAGCCATAAGGAACATCCGCCACGAGATAATGAAAGAACTTGACAAACTCAAGAAAGAAGGCGGATACTCAGAAGACGACATAAAGAGGGCTAAAGACGAACTCCAGAAAATTACAGATAAATACACAAAAGAGGTAGATAACCTCCTCCAGAAGAAAGAGGAGGAAATTCTCACCATCTAAAGGAGGTAGAAAATGGCTCACAAGATTGACCCTGAACTCTGCATTGGGTGCGGTGCGTGTGCATCTGTATGCCCCACAAACTGCATCCACCCCACAGACGACGGAAAGTACGAAATCGTAGCAGAAGACTGCATCGACTGCGGCGCCTGCGTAGAGGTCTGCCCGACAAACGCAATTTCCCAAGAGTAAGACTCAGATGGCGGCGGGCCTTCGGCCCGCCGCTTCCCATTTAGTCCATTTAAATTAAAAGTTAAATACCCTCCCTGCGCTTTCAAGTTCAGTTAATTAACCCAGTAACGTTCCTGTTTCAGCTCTGTTATTAACACATTTAAAAAATCTCCGGTAGATATCTATTAACATTTTAAAGAACCAAAACGAAACCTGGAGGGAGGGGTGAAAAAAAGAATATCTGTTCTCATCACTGCTGCAGCGTGTTTAATCGGCATAAACCTTACCTCCTGTGCAACAGCACAAAGGGAGGTAACGGTTCACCTGCACAGCTCTTTCAACCCGAAAGAGGTAGCGTGGTTCAAAAAGAAGGGGAACAACACCCTTACAGGTCAAGCGTTCCTTAGAACTATGGGAGGCCAAGTCATAACCTGTGCCGGCCAAGATGTCTATTTAATTCCGGTCTCAAAGTACTCTTCAGAAAGGATAAAAGCGATTTACGGAAACACTACCAAAGCTTTTGTAGATATTCTAAGCTACAGAAACAAAAATATAAAGTTCATACCGGACAGCAAAGAGTACTTTAAGTTCATCAAGAAAACCATATGCGACGCAAACGGCAGGTTCAAGTTCACCAACTTACCGGGCGGCGAGTACTTCCTATTTACTCAAGTTGTCTGGACGGTACCAGTTCTCGGTCCCCAGGGAGGGGTGCTGATGCAGAAGGTTCGCCTGTCGGGAGGGGAGAAGAGGGAAGTCATACTGACCTACTGAGCCCACTGAAAACCTAAAGCCCACTCCGAGCCTTACCGAGGCACACAAGTCCTTTGAGTTTTTTTGATTTTGTGTGCCCGTTCGTACGCTTTTTATCCAATTCTTTCGCTATTTGCACATTCCACAGCCAATATCAATTTAATCTACTGTTTGAAATTCAACTCTGCAGGTCTTTTTTGAACTTTCGGGCTATCGAATGTTTAAGGCTTCACGGTTAAACTTTTTCCCAGCGGAAGTTAAAGGCAGTTAAAAGCTTTTTATAGCCTACAAGGCTACTATTTACAGTGAATCGGAATTCAAAAGGAACGGGAAGAAGCGGGCGGCTTACCCCTCAGGTGGCTTTTAGTCCCCCCTAAAGTCCCCTCCCAGAGCCTGCTTCGGCAGGCTCTCTTTTTACTCTTTACCAAATTTAATGTTTACTTAATTAGAGAGTTGTATATTGGTAAAAAGAAATCGGTTAAGAGGGGGAAATGGATAAGGGTCTCCTCCTTCTGCTGATACTCTTTTTAAGCGGTATTCTCTCCCTCAAGAAGTAACCGGCTCCCGCTGCAACGCTTCAAACGAGACTCCTATTACCTTGGAGATGCCCGGAACCTCCATTGTAACGCCGTAGATAACGTCGGCCGCCTCCATGGTCAGCTTGTTGTGGGTGATAATTATCACCTGGGTTTCGTTGGCCATCTCTTTGAGGAGTTCGGTAAACCTGAGGGTGTTGGCGTCGTCTAAGGCGGCGTCTACCTCGTCGAGTACTACGAAGGGAGCCGGCCTTACCCTGTAGAGGGCGTAGAGAAATGCAAGGGCAACCAGGGTTTTCTCGCCGCCCGAGAGTAGGTTTATGCTTCCGTGCCGTTTGCCCGGAGGCTTAACCTCTATTTCAAGGCCGGCCTCTGAGAGGTCTTGAGATGTAAGAATGAGCCTGCCGCTCCCGCCGCCGAACACTTTTTTAACGGTTGCCCTAAAGGAGCGGTCCACCTGTCTGAATGTTTCGAAGAAGCGTTTCTCTATCTCTTGGTCCAGTTTCTTTATGGCCTCTTTTAGGTTTTTTATGGACTCTACCAGGTCTTTCTCCTGTTCAAGTATGAAGCCGTAGCGCTCTTTTACTTTCTCGTACTCTTCTATGGCCAGCAGGTTAACTGCTCCCAGGCGGCTTATACGCTCTTTAAGGTTTATGAGCTCCCTTTTAAGCTCCTCTTGGTCTTCCACCTCCGAGGCTAAGGAGAGGGCTTCAGTAGGCGTGGAGTCGAGGTCGAGGATTTTCTTCAGGAGCTCCTCTTCCTGAACCGAGAGCTTGGCGAGTTTAATTTCGCTCTCTTTGAGGTTCTTTGAAACGGCCGCAAGGTCGGCTTTTTTCTGTTTCAGGGCGGCCTCTTTTTCCCTTATAACCGCGTAGAGCTCCTCCCTGCGGCCCTTTAAAGAGTTTATGTCGGCCTTTATCTCTTCTATGGTTTCGTCTACCCCCGAAAGGAGCTGAACTGCCCTTTCTCTCGCAGAGATGGCCTTTTCAAGGTCTTTTTTGAGCTGTTCAACTCTTCTTTCGGCCTCCTCTATTTCCCTCTGAACGGTTCTGAGGAAGCGCTCTTTGGCCTCTCTCTTCTCTTTTACGGCCTTCAGCTTCTCTAAAAGGGTCGCCCTCTGGGTGCGAAGTTCGGAGAGCTCACCTTTAAGGGCATCGAGCCTCTCTTGAAGGCGCATCAGTTCGCTTTTGAGCTCTTCCTGTTCGGAAAGGAGCTTCTTGCGCTCTTTTGTAAGTTCCTGCAGCTTGTTCTCGAACAGGGCCTTTCGGCGGTTGAAGCTCTCTACGTTCTCTTGAGCCCGCTCTCGGCGGGCGAGAAGCTCCTCTTTCCTCTTTTCAACTTCTCCCAACCTTTTCTTGAACTCTTTAAGGGAGGTTTCCCTTTTGAAGAGCTCCATTTTTGCCGCAGAGAGCTCCTCCTTCAGCTCCTCTATGGAGTCTTCAAGGTAGAGAAGCTCCTGCTTGAGGGGTTCTATTCCCTTTTCGAGCTCTTTAAGCTCCCGCTGAAGGATTTTAAGGAGCTCCTCTTTCTCCTTGAGCCTCCTCTCGAGCTCAAGGAGGGAGCTTCCTTTAAAGTTCCCCACAAGGCACCCCTTCGCCGAGTATATGCTGCCCCCTTCGTCTATGAAGAGGCAGTCGGGATGTTCTTCGGCAAGCTGGGCGGCCCTGCCGGGAGCGTAGTAAACGTTGTGAAAGAGGTTTAATAGCAAGGGCTTTAGGCCCTCCTCTTTCGGTTTTACTACAGCGGATAGGGGTGTAGCCCCCTCGATTTCTTTTGTTTTAAGTCCTTTCACACTTTTCGGGAAGAGCCAAACCCTGCCGTTCCCCTTTATCTTTGAGCCTATCCAGCTTACGGTTTTGAAGTTGTCTACCACTATGCCGGCCCCGAAGCGGGAGAGGTAGTTCTCAACCACCTTCTCGTACCCGGGCTCAACTTCTATCAGGTTTATAAGGAGGCCGACAAAGCCCTTAACTTTGCCTTTTTTGGCGCTTTCAACGATTTTGGCCTCGAGCTTACCCAGGTCTATGGAGGAGAGTATGTTCTTTGTGTTCTCTATTTCTGCCTTCAGCTTTAGGACCTGCCGCCTTTTCTCTTCGAGGCGTTCTCTCTCTTCGTCGAGGCGGAGGAGAAGCTCTTCCCTCTCCTGCTTTTTCAGGTTCAGTTTCTCCTGAAGCTCTTCAACTTTTGCTTTAAACTGCTCAACTTCCCCTTCAACCCTTTCCACCTGGGAAAGGTAGTAAGAGAGCTCCCTCTCGAGGGTTTCGAGCTCTTTGGGGAAGCGGTCGAGGAAGTTTTTGAAGGAGTTGAACCTCTCCTCCTCACGGGCAAGGTCGGTTTTGAGCTTGGTCTCCTGAGCGTTCAGGGCCGACAGTTTTCGCCCAAGCTCAACCTCCCGGGACTGGAGTTTTTTAACCTCGGCCTCCAGTTTTTTAACCTCTTCTAAAAGCTGACGCTCTTTCTCTTCAAATCCTGCAAGTTCCCTTTTTAAGGAGCCTTCAAGGGAGCGGAGCTCTTCAATTTCGGCCGCCACAAGGGAGAGCTTTTTGAGCTTCTGCTCTTTCTCGAAGGAGCGCTCCTCTATTTCGCTTTTCAGCCGCTTTATCTCTTTTTCAAGGAAATCCCGCTTAACGGCTGCCTCTTTTTTGCTCTTCTCAACTTCGTGGAGCTCTTTTGTGGTTTCCTCAAGCTCCTGTGAGAGCTGTTCCAGCTGGGAGCGGAGCTCTTGAAGCTCAACTTCAATCCTCGAGACCTCCCTCTCGAGGGAGGCCCTGTCTTCCTGGAGAACCTTTATGGAGCCCTCCAGGCGGGCCTTCTCCTCCTGAACGGCCTTAAGCTGACAGCCGAGGAGGGCAAGTTCCAGGCGGCGCTCGCGGGTGCGAAGCTCTTGGAATTTTTGAGCTTTCTCCGCTTGGTTTTTAAGGGCCCTCAGGTTCTTTGCAACCTCATCTATCACCCCCCTTACGCTCTCTAAGTTGGCCTGCGCTTCCCCGAGCTGTTTAAGGGTCTCTTCCCTCTTCTCCTTAAAAGGGGTAATGCCGGCAGCCTCATCTATGAGGGCCCGTCTTTCGGCGGGCCTCATCCTGAGAACCCTGTCTACCTGGCCCTGTTCAAAGAAGGCGTAGTCCCTATTGGAGAGGCCCAAGTTGGTGAAGAGCTCCTGGATATCCTTTAACCTTACCTTTTTCCCGTTTATGAAGAACTGGCTGTCGCCGTCGGCGGTAACGCGCCTTTTGACTTCGGTCTCTAAAGAGGCGGCACTGAAAAGGTCTTCAGCGGCAACGGTTACCGCTACTTCTGCACTCCTTGCCGGCCGCCTACCTTGAGCCCCTTTGAAGATAACGTCTTTTATAGAGTCGGCCCTCATACCTTTTGGAGAGGTTCCGCCGACAACCCACTTCAGGGCGTCGACTATGTTGCTCTTGCCGCAGCCGTTGGGGCCCACTATGCAGTTTATTCCCTCTGAAAAGCGAATTTCCGTTTCGTCGGCAAACGACTTGAAACCCTTAAGCTTCAAACTCCTAATCATAAACCGCTCCCGAATTGGTAAGATTGGCGAAAGCAGTCCAATCGGCTATAAAGTTAGCAGAAGGGGCGATAGATGAGAAGTGTTTTACTTACAGGAGCAGCCGGCTTCATAGGCTACAGAACCGCAAAACTGTTGCTCGAAAAGGGCTACAAAGTTATAGGCGTTGACAACCTTAACAACTACTACGACCCTAAACTGAAAGAGTACCGGCTGAACCTTCTGAAGGAGAACAGAAACTTCAAGTTCTACAGGCTCGACATAGAGAACTTTGAAGCCCTAAAGGTTGTGTTTGAAGAGAACAGCTTCGAAGGCATTATAAACCTTGCTGCCAGGGCGGGAGTCAGGTACAGCATAGAGAACCCCTTCGTTTACGAAACTACGAACTCCTTGGGGACCCTTAACCTACTTGAGCTAATGAAGGAGTTTGGGCTCAAGAAGTTCGTTCTGGCCTCTACCTCTTCCCTATACGCCGGCCAACCTATGCCGTTTAAAGAGGACTTGCCGGTTAATACACCTATATCTCCCTACGCCGCAAGCAAAAAGGCGGCCGAGGTGATGTCCTACACCTACCACTACCTCTACGGCTTCGACGTTACGGTGGTCCGCTACTTCACCGTTTACGGCCCTGCCGGAAGGCCCGATATGTCCATATTCAGGTTTATAAAGTGGATAGACGAGGGCAGACCCGTAGAGGTTTACGGCGACGGAACCCAGAGCAGGGATTTTACCTACGTTGACGACATTGCAGAGGGAACGATTAGAGCCTACGAAACGGAAACCGGGTACCAGATAATCAACCTCGGCGGGAACCGCCCCCACCAGCTCAAAGAGGTGATTAGGCTGATAGAGGAGTACTTGGGGAAAAAGGCCGAGATTATCTACAAACCCTTCCACAAAGCAGACCTTAAAGCAACCTGGGCCGATATAACAAAGGCAAGGGAGATTTTAGGCTGGGAGCCGAAAGTTCCCTTAGAGGAAGGCTTAAGGAGAACCGTAGAGTGGCACAAGGAGAACAGGGACTTTTTAAGAGAAATTACTCTACCTTAAGGCTGGAAAGTATAGAGGAGGTTAAAAACTTTATCGGGGAGCTTTTTAAAGGTAAGGGGGTTAGGGTTTACCTTTTTGGCTCAAGGGCCAGAGGCGACTTTACCGAAAGGAGCGATTACGACCTTGCTTTTTTAAGCGACGAGGATATCTCCTTGGAGCTCTCAATCCTCTCCGAAGTTCTGGAGGAGTCCTACATTCCCCAACGGTTCGACCTGGTTAACCTGAAGTTTGCCGGCAGAGACCTCCGCCGCACAGTTGAAAAGGAGAGAATTTTATGGGTGGAAACAGGCGAAGAGGGGAGTTCAGAGAAACCTTAAAGAGGCTTAAAGAGGCCTATTCCCTTGCACTTTTCCATAGGGAGGATGAACTCTTCCCCTTTTTGAGGGATTCTGTTATCCAGAGGTTCGAAATAGCTGTTGAGCTTATGTGGAAGGCTGTAAGGGAAAGGTTAATCGAAGAGGGCATTGAGTGCCGCTCCCCAAAGGGATGCGTCAGGGCTTTTTTTGAAGGGGGTTTCGTTGATGGGGAAACGGCGGGGAAGCTCCTTAAGTTGATAGACCTGAGAAACCTAACCTCCCGCACCTACAATCAGGAGGTTGCTCAGGAGCTCTTTGAAGAAGTCGGCAGGTTTTTAAAAGCTCTGGAACAGGCAGAGGAGTTAATTAATAAGTCCTCTCAACTATAAAGTCGGCAACTTCAAAGAGGGCTTTCTTTAAGGGACTCTCTTTGAAGATTTCCAAACTCTCCTTTGCCCTTTTAACGAAATCCCTTGCGAGCTCAAAGGTCGCCTTCTCTCCGCCCTTTTCAAGGACAAAGTTCCTGACCAGCTCAATCTCCTCTTTTGTGGGGCTGGGGTTGTTTAGTACTCTCTCTACCGCCTCTCTCTCCTCTTCAGTTGCCCTTTTCAGTGCCCACAGGAGTGGGTAGGTTACTTTCCCCTCCCGGATGTCGTTTCCGGCGGGCTTACCGATTGTTTTCTCATCGGAGATGTAGTCGAAGGCGTCATCTACAAGCTGAAAGGCATAGCCTATGTAAGTGCCGTAGTCTTTGAGGGCCTTCCGCTCTTTTTCCGAAGCTCCGCCGACTATAGCTCCACACTCACAGCAGGTTGAGAGAAGGGAGGCCGTTTTCCTGTAGATTATGTCGAAGTACTCCTCTTCGGTCAGGTTGATGTCTCCGATTTTTTCAAGCTGGAGGAGCTCTCCCTCGGCCATATCTTGAACGGTTTTGGCCGCAGTTTTAAGGACTTCCGGACCTCCGTAAACGGCGAGAACGTAAATTGCCTTCGCAAACATGTAGTCGCCGACCAAAACGGCCACGTCGTTCCCGAAAACGGCATTTACCGAAGGGCGCCCCCTCCTGAGCTTCGCTCCGTCTACTATATCGTCGTGAAGGAGGGTCGCAGTGTGCATATACTCCATAACGGTTGCAACGGGTATGAGCCTGTCGAGGGGAGCTTCAACGAGCTTCCCCGCTATAACCGTAAGCCCGGGCCTTACCCGTTTGCCTCCGCTATCGAGAATGTAGCCGCCGGCCCGAAGGACAAGACTCACCTTTGAGGAGAGGAGCTCCCTTGAAAACTCCTCTACGCTTAAAAGCTCCTCCCTAACAACCTCAAACGGCTTGAAAATCTTCATCACCCTACCTTACGGGAATGTTTCTGCTGCCGGGCTTAACCAGCGGGAGTTTACCTTCCTTACAGATTGGACAGCTCTCGGGGCTGTAAACGGGAACCTCCAACCTCCAGAGGCTTGCAAAGGGAACGCCGAAATCCACCTTACCACCGCTCCTATCGACAAGGCTGCCAACGGCTACAACCTTACCGCCGTGGGCCTTTACAACCTCTATAGTCTCTTTCGTAGATTTACCGGTGGTTACAACGTCTTCAACAACAACGGCCCGCTCTCCGGGCTTTATCTCAAAGCCTCTGCGGAGCGTGAGCTCGCCGTTAACCCTCTCGGCAAATATGCCCCTGACCTTAAGGTGGCGGGCGGTCTCGTAAGAGACTATTATTCCGCCTATGGCGGGAGCTATAACGAGGTCGAACTCCACCCCGAACTCCCTTATGCGCCTTGCAAGCTCCCTACAGAGGAGCTCGGCGTAATCGGGGTACTGGAGAACCTTTGCACACTGCAGGTAGTAGGGACTGTGGAGTCCGCTTGAGAGGAGGAAGTGGCCCTCGAGGAATGCGTCGGCTTTGAGGAATATCTCCTTTATCTGCTCCTCGGACAGCATCTAAACCTCCAGCGGTTGGTAGGGTTATTTTAATTTTGAAACGGCTGCAGTTCAAGGAAGGAGAGGGAAAAGTGGAAGAGCTAAAAGAGCTGATTCTCCGTTCTTCCCTGGAGATTAAAGAGGAGCTCATCCGGTGGAGACGCCACATCCACATGTACCCTGAGCTTTCGGGCAGAGAGTTCAACACCGCCGAGTTTGTGGCCGAAAAACTCAAGAACTTCGGAGTAGACGAAGTCATAGAGAACTTTGCAGGCTCAACGGCCGTTGTGGCCACCGTAAAAGGAGAAAAACCGGGAGGGTGCGTCGCCCTAAGGGCCGATATGGATGCACTGCCCACAGAGGAAAAAACCGGAAAGCCTTACGCTTCAAGGATTAAAGGCGTTATGCACTCCTGCGGACACGACGCCCACACGGCCATGCTCCTCGGGGCCGCCAAGGTGCTATGTAAGCTGAGGAAGGAGTTTAAGGGGAGCGTGAAGCTCATCTTCCAACCGTGCGAGGAGAGACACGACTGCAAAGGCGCCCAGTGGCTCGTTGAACACGGAGTCCTCGAAAACCCCAGAGTTGAAGCGATATTTGCCCTCCACGTATACCCCGAACTGCCTACCGGATACGTAGGTACCCGCTTCGGCCCCATGCTCGCATCTGCAGACGTCTTTAAAGTGGTGGTTAAGGGAAAAAGCACCCACGCGTCCCGCCCCCACCAGGGAATAGACCCCGTTCTCATAGCAGCCCAAACGGTTAACACACTCCACCACGTAGTAAGCAGGTATGTAGACCCTCTGGAGCCGGCCGTCCTAACAGTAGGGAAAATAAGGGGCGGGTTTGCAGAAAACATCATTCCCGACGAAGTAGAGTTTGAAGGCACCGTAAGAACGCTCTCCCACCAGGTAAGGGACCGTATTCCAAAGCAGATGGAGCAGGCCGTAAAGGGAATCGCAGCCGCCTACGGCGGAGAGTGTGAGTTTGAGTTTCAGTGGGGAACACCGCCTCTGATAAACGATAAAGAGACAACCGCATTCGCAGTTGAGAAGATGAAAGAGCTCTTGGGGGACGAGCGGGTTGTAATCTTAGAAAAGCCCTCCATGGGAGGAGAGGACTTCTCGGTTTACCTAAAGGAGGTTCCGGGAACTTTCATAAGGCTCGGAGTGCGGAACGAAGAGAAGGACACCGTTTACCCGCTACACAACTCCCGATTCGACATAGACGAAGACGCCCTACCGATAGGAACAGCGGTAGAAGCTTACCTTGCAATAGCTTGGCTGAACCGCTCCCCAAAATTGGGGAAATAGATGCGCGAAAACAGACTTAGAATAGATTTTCAAACCAGAAGAGGGGAGGTAAGAAAAATGGAGATTAGCAGCGTAAAAATACCTACACCTCACATCGAGGAGGGAGCCGCCCAGATAGACATTCCAAAGCCGGAACTCCTGGAAAGGCTGTCGAACCAGATTTTAGGAGCCGAAAGGCTCGGCCAAGAAGTGGAAATAAAGCTTCCTCTGAGAGAGTTCATAGCCATACTCAACATCTTCGGCCTTGAAAATAGCAAAATAGCCGGTGCAGAGTCTACCGTAACGGGCCAAATGGTAGACGAGCAGCTGGAGAAGTACGCCCAGCACGTAAAAAACTCGGGCCTCAAAGACAAATTCTACTCCATGGTTAAAGAGGTTACGGTTAAAGTTTTAGAGAACGAAGTTGCCGTTAAGCTCGACCCCAACGGAGAAAACAGCAAGATTGAACTCAAAGTTCAAATACTGCCGGCTCCCATAGGGAGTGAATCCCTTCCGTCTAAGGAGGTTTCCCCGTCTTCCCTCGGCTTAGAGCTCTACAGCTTGGTCAACCTGCTAACAGAGGAGGTCGACGGCTCCCTTTACAGGTATCCGCTGGCCTCAAGGCGTGAGAGGAGCCACGGAACCATCTCGTTCCTCACTGAAGACAGCGTAGTCGAAATACTGTCGAACATCAGGAACCAAGCAGAGAGGAAAACCTACATCCTCAGAGAGCTCTTCGAAATAGAATCTTCCAACGAGAGTAACGGCTCCCAAGTTACGTTCAGCAACCTCTCAAGCGGACCGAAAGAGTGTTTAGAGAACCAGAAAATGGAGTACTGTGTCTCCCTTCTGTCCTTAGAGCCCTTTAAGGAAAGCGAAGAGGGAGTTAAGCTTCAAAACTTCGACGTTATAGTGGGAGGAAGAAAACTGAGCAACAAACTGAAGCTCAAGGCAGCCGTGGTTTACAACGAGAATGGGGAATCGAAAAACCTCAAGCTCGAGAAGAGGCTCGTTGCCATTAAACCCAAGGTAGAGCGGATTAAAGAGCTCTGTATAACAGACTCCTCGTTCCGAGATGCCTTCACAGGCGGGAAGGATATAAACACATTAAGTGACGAAGAAATCAGAAAAAAAGCCGCAGCTCTTGCAGTTACAATGTTCATACTCCCCAGGAATCTTCAAACGCTGATGAAGGGCCTTGAGAAAAACGGAGACTTACCAAAGCGCGTTCTAAAAACCGATATAGAGATATACGAGAAAACGCTCCCCATCCTAATAAAAGCGGGAGAGTCCCTAATAGACAGGCTCAGAGAGGGTAAAAACGTTTTAAATACTGTAATTTCTGCAATCGACGAGAAGAACGAAAAACAATAAAAACGGGGACCTCTCTCCTTCCCGTTCCCACCGTGCCCTTCTTAGGGGGGAGTGAAGCTCCCCCTCTTTTCTAATTGAAAACCGTTCCTAATAAATATAGAATTAATCAAGCCGCGGGGGTGGAGCTGGGCTCCTGAGACTCGCCCAGGTCGGGCGGGAACCCCTGGAACCTGAACCGGGTAATACCGGCGTAGGGAGCGGCAAGAGTCTCTACTCTTCCCCTCCTTACAGCCTCCCCCACGGTAAAACACTCTAACAGGAGGCAAACCGTGCAGAACCTGAGTGAAGTTGTAATCTCCGAAGCCATCATAACGGCGTTTATGGAGAAGCTGAAATCCCACCTTGAGACCGACGTTGCAATAGTCGGAGGTGGGCCGTCCGGACTCGTCGCCGGATACTACCTTGCTAAAAAGGGCTACAGAGTTGCCATCTTTGAAAGAAGGCTCTCCATAGGCGGCGGAATGTGGGCAGGCGCAATGTTCTTTAACGAAATAGTGGTTCAAGAGATGGGAAGGGAAATTCTCGACGAGTTCGGCGTTAACTACAGGGAGTTCAAACCGGGATACTACCTTGCAGATGCGGTAGAGGCCACAACAACCATAGCCTCCAAGGCCGTAAAGGCCGGAGCTACCGTTTTCAACGGCGTAACTGCAGAAGATGTGGTTCTAAAACAGGTAAACGGCCAGTACAGAGTATGCGGCCTCGTAATAAACTGGACCACAGTTGAACTCAACCACCTGATGGTAGACCCCCTCGTGATAACTGCAAAGTACGTTGTAGACGCCACAGGCCACGACGCAAGCGTAGTTTCAACCCTACAGAGAAAAGCCGGAATAAAACTGAACACAGAAACCGGCTGCGTTGTAGGAGAGAAACCCCTTTGGGCATCTGTGGGTGAAGAGGATACAGTCAAAAACTCCAAGGAGGTATTCCCGGGAATCTACGTTAGCGGAATGGCGGCAAACGCAACCTGCGGAAGCCACAGGATGGGACCCGTTTTCGGCGGAATGCTCATGAGCGGCAAAAAAGTTGCCGAAGAGATTGCCGCCAAGCTAAACCAGAATAAGGAGGCGTAATGGCCACTTTAGTTGAGCTCGTTAAAAGGGGAGAAATCCCGAAGGAAGTTGAATACTGTGCCCGCTACGAAAAAAGGGACGTTGACTACATAGTCCAAGGGCTAATAGAGGGAACGATAGTAATTCCGGCAAACATCTACCACAGAGCAAGGGAAGACTTCACTCCGAGAGCTATAGGAAAGGGACTTAAAACCAAGGTTAACGCAAACATCGGAACCAGCGGAGACATCGAAAACATCGAGCTTGAGCTTGAAAAGCTGAGGGTTGCCGTTAAGTACGGCGCAGACGCCGTAATGGACCTCTCAACCGGAAAGTTCATAGACGAAACGAGAAAAGCCATAGTAAACAACTCTCCGGTAATGGTGGGAACCGTTCCCATCTATCAAGCGGCCAAAGAGGCAGCCGAGAAACACGGCTTTATAGGAAAAATGACCGTTGATGAGCTTTTCGACGTTATAGAGCGCCACTGTAAAGACGGAGTAGACTTCATAACCGTCCACTGCGGAGTAACCTTAAGTGCCCTCGAAAGGCTAAGGAAAGAGGGCAGGATTATGAACATAGTCTCAAGGGGCGGAGCCCTAATGGCCGAGTGGATGGTTTATAACGAAAAGGAGAACCCGCTCTACGAGCACTACGACCGCCTTCTTGAGATTGCCAAAAAGTACGACGTTACCCTTTCGCTTGGTGACGGAATGAGGCCGGGCTGCATAGCCGACGCAACCGACAGGTGTCAGATTGAAGAACTGATTACCCTTGGGGAGCTTGTTGACAGGGCCAGAGAGGCCGACGTTCAAGCTATGGTGGAAGGTCCGGGTCACGTTCCGCTCGACCAAGTAGAGGCAAACATACTCCTTCAAAAGAGGCTCTGCCACGGCGCACCCTTTTACGTTTTAGGACCGATAGTTACAGACATTGCCCCCGGCTACGACCACATTACCGGAGCAATAGGCGGGGCAATTGCGGCCAAAGCCGGAGCCGACTTCCTCTGCTACCTTACCCCTGCTGAGCACCTTGCCCTTCCCGACGTTAACGACGTTAAAGTGGGAGTAATAGCCGCAAGGATTGCAGGCCACGCCGCCGACATAGTTAAGGGCGTTCCCGGTGCAGTAGAGTGGGACATCGAAATGGCAAAGGCGAGGGAAGCCCTTGACTGGGAGAGGCAGTTTGAGCTCGCCATAGACCCCGAAATCGCAAGGAAGTACAGGGAAGAGAGGGCTCCTCAGGAAGACGAGAAAACCTGTACAATGTGCGGCAAGCTCTGCTCAATTAAAAGGGTTGAGGAGTATCTGAACCCCAAGAAGGAGAAGTAAAGAGGCGGAGGCTTATCTCCGCCTTTCCCCCCTTATAATTCTCTCAACCATCCCTTCGGGAGAGAACAATGCTTGCAAAGAGGATTATTCCCTGTCTCGACGTTAAAGACGGAAGGGTAGTTAAAGGCGTTAACTTCGTTAACCTGATAGATGCAGGAGACCCCGTTGAAAACGCAAAGGTTTACGACGAACAAGGGGCCGACGAGCTCGTATTTTTGGATATAACCGCCAGCTACGAAAAAAGGGCAATAATGCTCGACGTTGTGAAAAGAACCGCAGAACAGGTATTCATGCCCCTTACAGTTGGGGGAGGGGTCAGAACGGTTGAAGATATAAGAAACCTTTTGAACGCCGGAGCAGATAAAGTTTCGATTAATACCGCCGCTGTAAAGAATCCGCAACTTATAACGGAAGGGGCAAAGCTTTTCGGCTCTCAGTGCATAGTGGTTGCAATAGATGCAAAGAGAGTTGCCCCGGGAAAGTGGGAAGTTTTCATTCACGGCGGTAGAACTCCAACCGGAATAGACGCAGTTAAGTGGGCAAAAGAGGTGGTTGACAGAGGAGCCGGTGAAATCCTGTTAACCTCAATGGACCGAGACGGGACAAAAGCCGGGTACGACATTGAGTTAACCAGAGCAATTTCCGAGGCCGTTAGCGTTCCCGTAATAGCCTCGGGAGGTGCCGGAAAGAAGGAGCACTTCTACGAGGGGCTCGTAGAGGGGAAAGCAGACGCGGTTTTAGCGGCTTCTGTTTTCCACTTTAAGGAAATTTCAATCCCAGAACTCAAAGCCTACTTGAAGGAGAGAGGAGTGTGGGTAAGGGTTTAATACTGTTAAAATCAAATAATCAAAATCTTTTAAGGAGGTAGAGATGCTCCTCTCTTTCGGAGAAGTACAAGAGCCACACGAGATAGTGAACATCGCCTATGCCTTTGCCCAGCAAAAGCAGAGCCAGTGGTTTAACGGTGAGCTCCCGATAGACCCGGTTATGAGGGTTGTATCTATGCTTGAGCAGCAAGCCCAGCAGCTTAAAGCAGACGGCGTTAAGAACATCCAGATTAAAATCTTAGAGGGAACCGACAGAGACGGCGATAAGGTGATAAACGTGTGGGGAATGGGAACAATCATAAAGCTCAAGGGAAACTTAAAGCTCGAAAAGGGGGAATAGGATGAAAATAGGAGTAATAGGCGGAAGCGGCCTTTACGACATAGAGGGGCTTTCTGATGTAAAGGAGGTAAGGCTTGAAACTCCTTTCGGAGAGCCCTCCGATGCCTACATATACGGAAAGTTGGGGGATAAAGAGGTTTACTTCCTGCCCCGCCACGGCAGAGGCCACGTTTACCTGCCATCGGAGGTTCCCTACAGGGCAAATATTTACGGTTTTAAGATGCTCGGCGTAGACTGCATCATCTCCGTTAGCGCAGTGGGCTCCATGAAAGAGGAGATAAAGCCCGGCGATTTCGTGATAGTCACCCAGTACTTCGACAGAACAAAGAACAGACCTTCTACCTTCTTCGGGAACGGTATAGTTGCCCACATTCCCTTCGACACACCTACCTGCCCGCTTCTCAACGAAATCGTTTACAAGGCGTGTGTGGAAGAGGGAATCCCGGTCCACAAGGAGGGAACCTACATCTGCATAGAGGGGCCCCAGTTCTCTACAAAAGCCGAATCTAAGATTTACAGAAGCTGGGGAGTTGACGTTATAGGAATGACAAACATTCCCGAAGCCAAGCTGGCAAGGGAAGCAGAAATTCCCTACTCTGCAGTGGCCCTTGCAACCGACTACGATGTGTGGAAAGAAGGGGAAGAGGTTAACGTAAAGAAAGTGCTGGCAACCATGGCAAGGAACGTTGAGAACGCAAAGAGAATGCTCAAGCGCGTTATAGAAACCATAAGGCCGGAAGATATTGAGAACTCACCTGCAAAGACCGCCCTTGTTGGGGCAATTCAGACAAAGCCGGAGTACATAAGCGAAGAGGTTAAAAAGAGGCTCTGGCTGCTGTTGAAAGACAGGATTTAATTTAATAATGTAATCGGGGGAGCTTCCGCTCCCCCGTAACGTAAACAACATCCGAGGGAAGGGGTGGATACCGAAATCTGGCTGCTCTCGGCCCGCGACGTAGTTCCCAACCTGATTTTTACCCTTTACAGGAAGCCGAAAAAGGTGAGAGTCTTTTACACAGAATGGGAGGTGTCAAAAGAGCGAGCGCAAGGGCAGAAGCTCGTTTTCGAACGATACGGAATAAACTGCTCAACGATAGAGATAAAAACCTACGACCACGAAAACATTACAGAAACCCTAAACTCACTACAAGTTAACCCGGAAAAGGTTGAATTCCTCGCGAATGTAGCAACAAAATACACCGTTGAAGTTATCCACAGATGGCTAACGGAACGGGGAGGTAAAAGCCTATACTACATGCCCGACGGAACAGTTGCCCTGTTCGGCGGTGAAAAACTCTACCAAATAAAAGAAAAAGTCCTTAAAACCGAAGACTTCTTTAACGTTGCCGGCCTAAATATAGAAAGCGTGAGACCCTTCAAAGAGATGTTGGGAGAGAGGTATCAAGCCGCCTACAGTTTTTACAAAAACACAGCCCTTGCCGGCAGGCTAAACGACTTAAGGAAAAATTCCGAAATCCACAGGATTGAGG
The DNA here is from genome assembly GCF_000185805.1 of Thermovibrio ammonificans HB-1. Lineage (NCBI taxonomy): Bacteria > Pseudomonadati > Aquificota > Aquificia > Desulfurobacteriales > Desulfurobacteriaceae > Thermovibrio > Thermovibrio ammonificans. The sequence continues at coordinate 59,051 of NC_014926.1, read as the reverse complement.
CGTCCCTGTTCAAAAAACTATCCAAAGAAGAGATGAAAATAGTAAAGAAGAAAGGCTGGATTTTAGAGTTCCTAACCTACGCAGTCCTTGAGCAAAGCGGCCTGTTCCACGAGGTTCTCTCGGAGATAGAGATAAACTACGGCATCGGAGAAAAGAGGGAGTTAAAAAACGAGATAGACATTACCGCCGTTAGGAATAACACCCTCTACTACTTTTCCTGTAAGTCGGGAAAGCTAACAAACCTCAACCTGGAAGACCACGCCTTCCGCGTGGGAAGCCTTGCAAGGCGCATAGGAGGCAGGTTCACCGTTCCCATACTGGTTACTTCAAAGGAGTTACCACAGAAAAAGAAGGAAAAGGTAAAGCTGTTCGGAGTAGTCCCGCTAACAATAAAGGAGCTTTTGGAGTTGGAAAACAACCCTTCAAAGCTCGAAGAGTGGGAGAAAATCGCCCACTCTTACAGGTAAGCCTTAAACTACCACCTCTCTACGGAGTTCTTCGGGCAGTAAAGAGAGGGCCCGGTGCTTCAACAGAGCTTCCCTTTCCCTTATACCGTTAACGTTAACAACCACTATACGGCCAAAACCCCTACCGTAGTAGTTTGCAAAGTCGTAAATGGCGCCTATAACGGCAAGCCTGTTCCGCCTTATCAGGAGTCCGTACCTCTCAAGGGCCACCCTTACCTGCCAGTGAACGTTCGACTCAACGGCTTCCCTCCAGGCAACTTCAAAGTTACCCTCTCCCTTAAAGGGAGAAACGGGAATACAGAGGTGGTTGAGCTCGTTCCTTATAAAGGGAGATTCATCGGCGTAGCCCTTGAGGAAAGCCTTAACAGCACCGCAGTTAACGTGGCCGAGAATCAGCAGAACGGGCGTTTGAAGGTGGATTACGCCGTAATCCACCGAACCTGCAGAGCTCTCTATCTGGTTGCCGATGTTCCTGATTACGAAAACTCTGTCGATGAGCTTCTCGGAGAAAACCGTCGGGTGGACCCTCGAATCGGAACAGGTCACAAGGGTTATAACCGGGCTCTGAGCCTCAATGTGGGCCTCAAAGAACTCCCTCCCCTTTGCCCGGGCGAACTTTTCGTTGTCGAAGAAAATCTCCCTGACTACCTCTTCAGGCGTTTTCCTCTTCACTGTTCCCCCCTTCGTAGGGGCAAACCTTAGAGATGTCCACCGACTTGAGCCTCTCTATATCCTCGTCGAACTCATCGGAAGTTCTAAGGTACTGAAGCACTCCCTCCAAAACGAGCTTCAAACACGGGTCGGGAGGCTCAGCCAGCGAGTACATCACCTTTTGCCCCTCTTTTCTATCCTTAACAAAGCCGAACTGCTTCAACTTAGAGAAGTGAACAGAAACGGTAGGCGTGGAAAGGCCCAAAACCGCAGAGGCCTCACACACGAAAACGGGCCTTTCCATGAGAAGGCGAATGAGCCTTAAACGGGTTCTATCGCCGAGTATCTTTACAGCCTCGGAGAATCTTTCAAACTTCACCCTACCCCCTCAATTTCTTTACAAAGCCGGGTTTAAGAGCGTCTACGATATCGGAAGGAGAAGCGGCAAGCACTTTTACGTTCTTAAACCCTTCCCCTACAAGAAAAGCGTAAGCTATAGCTGCCCTTATTTTACCAGGACAGACTGTACAGACCAGCTTATCGGTAGGAATCTCTGATTTACGGTCGGGAAGCTGGTTGAGGGGGATATTTATGCCGAAGCTGCCGAGGCTAACGAGCTGAGCCTCTTCTTCCGTTCTAACGTCGAGCAAAATGGCCTCTCCGCTCTTCCACTTCTCGAGGAAGGCCTCGAGGGAGATTTTGTGGTTACTCTCGCTGAGCCAGTTGATGTCCATCTGCCTCAGAACATCTGCAAGGGCCATACTCACCTCCTTTAAAGGAACTTTGTAGCAAACTTAATACCGAGGATAAAGAAAATAATACCTAAAATCCTTTTAACCTGAGCGGCGGTAAGGAAGCGGTGGGTAACGAAAGCTCCCAGGTAACCGGCAAAAAGGGCCGGCAGGGCAACGGCAAGCGTAACCTTCCAGTCGACGCTGCCGAGCTTCAAGTAGGCCAAAAAGGCCGAAACCGAAGAGAAAACAACGGCAAAAGCTGTAACCGGAGCAACCTTCTTAGGGCTATAGCCCGCAATCACGAGCATAGGAGAGATGAGAGCTCCTCCGCCTATCCCGAGGAGCCCCGATATAAAGCCGGCAAGGGCCCCAACAAGGGGCGGATACCACCTGTAACCGGTTGCATCAAACAGCTCTCTCTTTGGAACGTAAACCATTAAACCGGCAAAGAAGAGAAACAGGGTGAAAACCGCACCCACCACCCTCTCGGGTAAAACGGTAGAGGCGTAAGCCCCAACCGGAGAGAGAAGAACTGCCGGCAGGAGTATGGGAATCGCAAGGGAGAAATCTACGAGCCCCGCCCTGAGGTTGTGAACCGTTGCAGAAAAGGTAGAGATGAAGTTTGCGAAAAGGCCTGCGGGCCTTGCAACCGGGAAGGGGACCCCGAGGAAAACGAGGGTTGGTATCAGGGCGGCGGCAGAGCCGAGCCCGCCGAGGGCAAAGACAAAGGTGAGAAAGAAAGAGACTCCCGATACCTCAAGCAGGTTCAACACAACCCCCGGCCGTTGACATTTCTCAATGTGCAACTGTGGTGGTTATTTTAAACTTAAATGAGAGATTTATCCAGATATTAGAATTTAGTTAAGTATAATAAAAACCGAATAGTTTCGGAGAGGCAATGCTAAAAACGCTCCTCCTTTTTTTCCTTTTAACACCTGCGGCCTTCGGCATAACCCTGAAGGAGGCCGAAAGGCTTGCAGAGCTTGAACACCCCCTCGTAAAAGAGCTCGAGCAAACGCAGGAGAGCCTTAAACTCCAACAAAAAACGGTTGAAAGGCAGAGGTGGGGAACAGTTGAGTTAAACGGAGGCTACTCAACCTACAACAGGAACTACATGCTGGTTCCCCTCTCCCACCTTCCGACTCCCCTCAATCAACCCCCCTTCGACAGCAGAAAGGCCTTCTACGGGCTCTCCCTGAGGGTTCCCCTATACACGGGAGGCTCAATACCGGCCCGGGTGAAGGTTTTAAAGGCGAGAAAACTCGCCCTGAAGTCTTTGAAGAGGGCAACCAAGTGGCAACTGAAGTTTAACGTTGACTCGGTTTACCTCTCTGTGCTTGCCCTTAAAGCCCAAGAGGCGGCCCTTGAAGACTACAGGAGAAGCCTTCTAAAGCTCAGGGAGGACACAGAGGCGGGAGTTAAAGTCGGAAAGTTTGCAAAGGTGGACCTTCTAAAAGTTGAGTACAGGCTGAAGGAGGTGGAGGGAGAGCTTGAGTCTGTAAGGGCCAGAAAGGAAGCACTGATTGAGGCCCTCTCGGCCCTTGTCGGAAGAAAAGTTAAAGGGGTAGAAGAGGTGAAGTTTACCTACCGGCCCGAAAGGCCGAGTATTGAAAAGCTCTATAGAGAAGCCGTTAGAAGGAACAGCCGGATAGAGTCTCTGAGAAGGGAGGTTTCGGCGGCAAGGGCCGAAAGGGGAGTTGTTGAAGCCAAGTTCGGAGTGAAGCTATCGTTAGAGGCCAAGTACCTGAGGAACTACGGGCTGGACTCGGGGGAGAACGAAGGTTACGGAGAGGCCTCGGTGGTTGTGAGCTTCCCCGTTTTTACCGCAGGTAGAAAGGGGCTCGAGCTTCTACAAAACGGCAGAGAAGTTTTACAAAAGCTCTACAGGCTGAAGGCGGCAGAGCGCGACCTTAAAAGGGAAATAGCAGACGCAGTTTCGGAGCTTAAAAAGCTCCAATCCCAGATAGAGGCAGACAGGAAGAAGCTCACGCTGGCGAAAGAAGTGGAGCGGATAGAGCAGTTAAAGTACAAAAGCGGCAAGGGGGATATGGACCACTTGCTCCTTGCCAAGTCGGAGCGGTTTTTAACCGAGGCTCAGCTAAAGTCCCTCTACTACAGGTGGCTCATAGCAAAAAGGCGGATAGAAGCGATTCTGGAGGTAAACGATGAGCGGTAAGAGGGCCCTTGCCGTTTTACTGATTCTGGTGGCGTTAGGTTTAATAGCCGGGAAAATCCTGATAGAGAAGAGGAAAAGGGAGCTCCTGAGCTATCAACCGCCCAAGAGCTATCCCGTGCCCGCCGAGTACGCGGTTGTGGAAAAGGGGAAGCTCTGCCCCGAAGTTGAGTTCATAGGGAAGGTGGTTCCCCGGGAGTTTGCCCAGATTTCCACCAAGGTGGCAGGAACCGTTCTCAAGGTGACAAAAAGGGAAGGAGAGAGCTTCAAAAAAGGGGAGCTGCTCGTTCTGCTGGACTCTTCGGAGCTTACAAATAAACTCCTCTCGGTAGAAAGGCAGGCACAGGCGAAGGAGTCGCTGCTGAAAGGCCTGGAGGCTCAACTGGCAGCTGCAAGAACCGCCCTAAAGAACGCAGAGGCGGAATACAGAAGGGAGCTATTCCTCTACAAGAGGGGGGCGGTTCCGAAAGAGGCGGTAGAAAAAGCAGAAAACGCCTATTCGAGGGCCAAAGCCCAGGTGAAGGAGGCAGAGTCGAAGATTAAGGAGCTGAAGCTCTCTGTAAAGGCTCTGAGAAGGGAGGCCCTCTCCATCAGGAGCTCCCTGAACTACACCAAGGTGAGGGCCGTTAAAGACGGAGTAGTTGAGAAAGTCTACCTGTGGCCAGGCTCCGTTGCGGTTCCCGGAAGGCCGATTATGGAGGTTTTCTACCCCGAAAGCGGCCTGAAGGTGCTCGTTAACCTGCCGCCAGAAGAGGCAAGGTTTGTAGTTAAGGGAGGAACCGTTGAGGTTAACGGAAAGCCGCTTGGCACGGTTGCGAAGCTCTACCCGGCGGCAGAGCCCAAAAGCGGACTCTACACCGTAGAGGTAGCGCTTAAAGAAAATTCCCGGCTAAAGCCCAACCAGCTCGTTAAGGTGAAACTCCCCTTGAGGCCCTCCGAAGGGTTCATCGTTCCGGTGTGGGCTCTGCTCCACTTAAAGGGGGAAACGGTTGTCCTCGTTTTCACAGGTGACAAGGTGGAGCCCGTTAAGGTTAAAGTGGTTCAGCTGGAAAACGGCAAAGCCGTTGTCCTGGGGAAACTCAGAGAGGGCCAGAAAGTTGCGGTGGGCAGGGAGAGTAAGCTGCTGAAGCTCTACAGGCTGGGAAGAGGATACCCTGCGGAGGCGTTCAATGGGTAGGTTCGTTGAGTGGTATCTAAAAAAACCCCACGGCGTTCTCGCACTGCTACTTTTCCTGTGCGCCATAGGGGTTTTAGGTTTTAAAAACATTCCCAGGAAGTTCTTCCCCGACGCAAACAGGCCGACCGTTGCAGTCGTAACCTTATACCCGGGAGCTTCCGCAGAAGACGTAGCCTCGGAAGTGACAACACCCATAGAGAGAAGGCTGAAAACCATAGACCAGGTAAGGCTGGTAAGGTCTACCTCAAAAGACGGCGTTTCGGTAGTTACCGCAGAGTTCAAGTACTCTAAGAGCATAGACGCCGCGGCAACCGACGTAACAAACCAGCTCTCAAGAGTCCTCCCCTACCTGCCGAAGGGGATTCTACCTCCCCAAGTGCTCAAAGTGACCGACGCCACAAACCCGGTGATGGTTCTCGCCGTTTACCCCAAAAAAGGCTCTCACCTCACAATGGCCCAGGTCAGGGAGATAGCGGAGAACCAGATAAAGAACAGGCTCCTTAACCTGCCCAACGTAGCAGACGTTGAGGTATTCGGAGGGTTCAAAAGGGAAGTTGAGGTAGAGCCCGACTACCTGAAAATGGCCCAGCTCAAAGTGAGCCTGAACCAGCTTTTAAAGGCCATAAAAGAGAACAACGAGAACGCCTCCGCCGGCTTCATAATAAACAGAGAGGGAACCCTCGTCCTGAAGCTAAAGGGAAAGGCCGAGAGGATAGAGGAGCTACGCCAGATAGTTGTAAAGCCGGGAGTAAGGCTTAAAGACGTTGCAAAGGTGAAGTGGGGCCATGCCGACAACTTCTCGGCCTACCACGGTAACGGCCACAGGGCAATCGGTATATCCATTCTGCGCTCCGAAAAAGGGTACGAGCTTCCCGCCATAGAGTCGGTAATGAACTACCTGCCGAAGCTGAAAAAAGAGTTCCCGCAGCTGAACTTTGAAATCGCAGACACCCAAAAGTGGCTGATAGAGCTATCCAACAAAAACATGCTGGAGTCCCTACGGGACGCGATAGTAATGACCCTGCTGGTAATCTTCCTCTTCCTCGCAAACGTAAGGATGCTCATCGTCTCGTTCCTCTCAATTCCGGTAACCTACCTAATTACGGTGGGCCTTATGTGGGCCTTCGGCTTCAACTTCAACATAGTTACCTTAACGGCTGTTATCCTGGCCCTCGGAATGCTTACAGACGACGCAGTTGTGGTTCTCGAAAACATAGAGCGCCACTACTTTGAGCTAAAAAAACCGATAGAGAGGGCGGCAGCCGAAGGAACCAAAGAGGTGATGCTTGCGGTCTTAAGCGGAACCTACACAACGGTTTTAATGCTGCTGCCCATAGCGTTCGTAGGCGGCTACGTTCAGAAAATAATGAGGCCCCTGTCGCTCACCCTAATAATAGCCCTTGTGGTCTCCTACGTTGTTGCGGTAACGCTGATTCCCATAGCCGCCCCTCACATACTCAAGAAAACCCCCGATAAAAACTGGCTCGAAAGGCGAATATACGACTACTTCGTAAAAGGTGCAGTATACAGGCTGAGGGAGTTTTACGCCTCCCTTACAGAGCCTTTTCTGAAGAGAACGTGGCTGAAAGCTCTGGCGGTAGTTCTGGGGTTCTTCCTGTTCGGAATAACGATGAAATCGGTAATGCCGGTAATCGGCAGAGACCTGATGCCGCCGATGGATACCGGCATAGTAATAGTAAGGGCGGAAGCCGACCCTAACACCTCCCTCGAAAAGAGTGAGGAGATACTTACGAAAATGGAAAAGCTCCTATACCAAATGCCCGGCGTGATAAGAGTCTCCTCTACCGTAGGCTCCGAGCCGGGAGTTCTCTCGTTCGGAAGCGGCAAAACCCCCCAACAGATAGAGATGAAAATCCAGTTCATAGACAGGTTCCACAGAAAAGAGACAATCTGGCAGATAGAGGAAGAACTTAGGAAGAAGTTCTCCGCCGTTCCGGGGCTCAGGTATGTAACGGTTATGGACTTCGGAGCAACGCCCCTTTCGTCCATAAAGGCAACGATAGACGAAATGATTTACGGCGACGACCCGAAAGTCCTCAATTCACTTGCCCAAAGGCTTGAAGGTTTAATGCAAGAGGTGAGGGGGCTTACCTCTACCGCAAGGAGCTGGTACTACGATAAAGAGGAGCTACGGCTTAAGGTAGACGGTAGTCAACTTGCAGCTTACGGCCTAACCCCGCTGGAGCTCGTTAAGTACATAGCCGCTTTTGTTAAGGGGGTTCCGGCATCAACGTTTGTCGTGCCCTTAGAGAACGGGCTGAGCGTGAAGCTCATCCTCCCGCAGAACAAAAGAGACTTTGCCGATAAGCTCAACTCCCTACCCGTCCAAACGAAACTCGGAGTTGTTCCCCTCTCAACATTTGTAAAAGTGGAAACGGTTAAAACCCAGAGCAAAATAACCCACCAGAACCTTCTCAACACCATAGACGTGTACGGCTACAGGGCCACCGCTCCAACAACTTTTCTTCAGTCCCAGGTAAACAAACTCGAAAAGGAGCTGAAGCTCCCCACAGGTTACGGCATCTCCCACGAAGGCGAGATAAAACAGATGAACGAAAGCTTCAAAAGGCTAATGAAAGCCCTCGTTATAGGAATAATCATCCTCTACTTCTCGCTTGTTCCCGCCTTCGAGTCGTTTGCCTACCCGATATCTATCCTTGCTGCAATCCCGCTGGCACTCATAGGAGCCGCCTTTTCAATGCTTATAGCCCACAAACCCCAGTGCATGCCGTCGTTTATGGGAATGATTCTCCTTGCGGGCATAATCGTCAAAAACTCCATACTCCTAATAGACTTCATAAAATGGGCCCGGGAGAGGGGTGAGCCCCTTCAAGCAGCGATAATAAACTCCATACGGGTCAGAACGCGTCCGGTTCTAATGACTGCATTTGCAACCTCTGTTGGAATGCTCCCCATAGCCCTGGGCTGGGCGCTTGGGCTTGAAAGGCTTGCTCCCCTTGCAGTTGTAGCAATAGGAGGCCTGATACTCGGAACCTTCCTTACCCTATTCTTCGTTCCGGTTCTCGTCTCACTTATAGAGGACATTAAAAGTTTTTTAACCGGGAAAAGGGTTGACACCTAAGGAAGGTGGTCTATATTATTAGGCAGCAAAGCTCCCCGGTAGCTCAGCTGGTAGAGCGGGTGGCTGTTAACCACCAGGTCGCTGGTTCGAGCCCGGCCCGGGGAGCCATTTTTATTTATACTGAGCTACCCGCTTATAATTTTTAAAAAATTCTGTATAATTTTTAAAAAATTCTGGAACGCCTACAATAACGTTGTAGATTTTTCCCCTTCTCTCCCAACGTCTTAACAGCTCGTTGAAAAAACTTGGAACGGTGTTCCATCAAAATTCAAAACTTTGGGTTTTATGGTTAATCTTCTTAGTCAATACAAGTGGGGAAATTCTTACCCGAGTAAAGAATGCACCATCTCTGTTAGAAATATTCAGATTTTTACCCGGGTAAGGAATTGAACACTTTAAGTTAAGTCTTAACGCTTCTTAGAACATTTTTCAACTTTTATTATTAAAGTTGGCACAAGAGTGCCGTTGATATTTTTAAGCATCAAAGGCTGAATTATTTTGACACAGTCTGCAGTAGCTGTTGAGAAAACACTAAGTAGAAGTACAATGACAGCCAATCCTCTCACGTTCATCCCCCAAATTTGTTGAATATTCAAAGGTCAGTAGCGGGCTCTTAAGAAAGAGCCTTGGGCTAACTTCGCTTGGGTGTGTATTTTTGAGGAGCTCTATCCCTGCTCTCTTGAAGGCCGTGAAAACGAGTTCCGAGCAAAACCATCTATTCCTCTTTTCCAGTTTCCAGTTGCGCAGAGGAAAGCCGAGAATGCCCAGCCAGTCGTAGGGCTTTCCTACCTGGTCGTGGAGGAAAATTTCAATAAGTTCCTTTTGAGCCTCTGATACCTTCACGGAGTAAACGGCAAACTCTGTTCCAGGGGTGTGAGCCCCTGAGAACCTACCCTCTCTAACCCCGCTCCACCACGCCTCAACGACGGTAGGGTCGGTAGGGTCAGATAGGTCCAGCACATACCCTACGTGAGTAAATTCAAAGCCCCACTGCCACCACCTGATAAGGCGGCTCGTGAGACTGATGCCCTTAGAGGCGAGGACGTAAGCCTTAGTCACCGCTGACCTCTAACGGGATTTGGGCATAGGCATCTTGGCAGAGTTTCTTCACGTCAAGCTGGAGGAGCTCCTCAAGGGTCATTGAGTCAACTTGTTCTTCAAGCGTGGCTTCAGCTTTCCAGATTGCCTCCTTCCACGCGATTATCTTTGCTATCTCTACAGCGCGCTTAAAGTCCGGGATAAGGTCTTCAGGAATGGAAAGCTCAGAGATGGCTTCGTCTACTGTCTTTTGTCCTATTACGACGGCAACCGTTGCGTTCCTGACATCTTCCGGTGAAATACCTCTGGCGGCGAATACCCCTTCAAGCCAAGATTTTTCTGATACAAGGTCAGGCAAATCTTCCTGAATTTCTTGAAGCTTCTGATTGATGTATCTTGTAGTGAACCAGTCAAGAGTATCTTTGAAACAGGATTTTAGCTCTGTTTCATCCTGAGGAATGTTCCAGATTTCATTTCCGTTTTCATCAACGGTTTTTGGTTCAATATTTTGGTATATAAGATTTCCAATTTTGATTAGCTTAAGCATTAGTTACCTCCGTTAAAGAATTAAGTTTGAAGTAATATTTCTTGGTATTCCGTTTGCATCGCGAACAAGATTTGCTATCAGACCTGCCAAATCGGTTATTTGTGTTCCGTTGCAAGTAATTACAGTATCTGTAAATCGAAGTATGTTCGTATTCCTTGCATCACATAGCTTAAATAGGTTATTGCCTGTTGAATTGTTGTAGTTTATTTGCGTTTGATAAAAACGCATTACAAACTCGGAGCTACCAAGGTAAACGTAGTAATCACTATCAACGTTTATGTTGATGTTACAACCCCAAAAACCAAGTGTATTTAGCATTGAATTTCCTGCTTCTCCTGCGAAAATGTGCGTAGCCCATTGAAAGAGCGAACCAATTGGGGCTGTAAATCCAGACGCATTGATTTCTGTATCAACCCACCTGAACCAAAGTTTGTTTCCGCTACCGTACAGAAAGTTGCGAACGTTATTTAGCGTTATTTTTGGGTTAGCGTCTAATCCCGGGTATCTATCAAAAACAACTGTTATGTTATCTCTCTTTGCAGACAAAAGAGAGACATCATCAATCGTGAAGTCTCCCATTACGAAGATTCTTCCACAGCCTCCATTAGGTATAGCAGAGAGAGCTTTAGCCGGACTTGCGAATGGCGCATCTTCCGTCCCCGGCGCGTTGTCGTCTCCGTCTGGGTGGACGTAGAGGGTTCTGTTCCACCACTCCTTAATCGTTGCCTCTGCGTCGTTTATAAACCCGTCAACTTCGGCTTTTAGTTTCGGGAGGCCGGGGAGGGCAATTTGGGTTCCGTCGCTGAAGGTAAAGGGAACATCACCGTTTGTGGTGGCTATTTCTGGAAGTTTAGAAAGGACCTCTCTTGCATCCATTCCAGCTGCGTTTAATGCTGCAAGGACTTCTTCAAGGGTTGCCATATTAACCTCCTAATTTGCTTTCAAGGATTTCAACTCGGCGGCGCAGTCCGCTGAGCTGGCTTTGTAGGTCAAGGATTGCCGAGAAAAGGGTTGATATGTTGATGATTAGAGCGTTTGCTACTTCATCTGAGATGTCTTTTACGGCCGTAAGGTTGACAAGGTCGGCTATGAAGTTTTGGAAGTCTACCCAGGTGATGCCGTTCCAGAAGTAGAACTTATCTTCGTCTATGCGGTAGCAGAATTGACCGGGCCGGGGATTGGGAGGGAAAGTCTGGCCCATAAAATTCGTTCTAAGGGCTTCAAGAGCAGATTTCAGAATTGGTGGATACTCAGTTAAGGCTGTGTTTATGTTCAATTTATCTATGGGGTAACTCTGTTCTGACACGCCGGCCTCCGTGGTGTTTGTTTTAGGTTACGGCAGGCCGTCGGTTAAGGCTGTTTACTGTGGCGAGAATTAGGCTTTTATAACTTTTCTGAGTATTCCATTCTGCATGTAATCTTCAGCAACCCAGAGGATAACTTGCTTTTTGCCTATTTGAGGAGCTGGAACCTTAGAGCGGTCGTCAACGAGAACGATTTCTATGTTTACCTGTCCGTTCCCTCCTTTCCCTTCAAACTTCACTGGTATTGACCGGCCATCCGGGAGCGGAACAACGGCTTCAGGGTATTTCCCTTCTCCCACAAGTCCGAGGGTTGGTCTATCTACTACTCCGCCGTTTGCGAAGGCTTTGATGTTTGAAACTAACTGTGCCGTTAGCGATTTGAGCAACAAACTGCTATTTTTCTCCGACTTGTAGTAAAGCGTTCTATCAAAGACTTCTGAATTAGAAGCGATAACATAAGCCGTTCTTTCAGAGTTTCTACTTTGAATCTCTTTTAGAATTTGAATAGCCTGTGCAGGTAAAGATATGAACGGTAATTGGCCTAAGCTTGAATTTTGCTCGGTACTGATTATACTTGCAGGAATGCTGAGCCCTGACGGAAGAGGCACGTAGGCTTTATCTCTTTCAACAACAACCCGTATAGACTTTTTGTCCAGTAGGGGGACGATAGCTTCAGGATATTTGCCCTCTCCCACAAGTCCGAGGGTTGGTCTATCTACTACTCCGCCGTTTGCGAAGGCCTTGAGGGGTATGAAGTGGCCCTGAATTATGCCCCCCTCTGCGGCGGTAAAGCCAAGGATGGACTTTCCAAATTTCACGATGCTTGAAGCTACCCCATGAGCGGCTATGCCTGCAATAGCACTTTCTACAGAAGCTAAGAAGGAGTTAACGTAATCACCAAGGGATTTAAGTTTTCCCCTCATAGCGTCAAAGAAGATAGTTTCAAGGCTGTTTTCTAAAGCCTGAAAGGTTTGGGTCGTTGCATCGTAAATGAGCTGATTTGTATCTCCCCATTTCTTCGACAACTCATCAAGGGACTGAAATACCCCGGCTTTCCAGCTGCTCGTTTGGCGTAGCTTCTCTATGTAAAGCTTTTTCTCCTGCTCGTGTGCCGTCTTTTCTATTTCAAGTCGCTTGTGCTCATAGACCTCCTGAAGCTCCTCGCTCTCTCCAAGTATTCGCTTCTGTTCCTCGTACCACTCCCGGAGCTCAGAAAGTTTAAGCTTCTTCCACTCCTGAGGTTTACGCTCCTTTGCAAACTCTAAGTACTGCTCACGCAACTTCTGAGAGGCTTTTTCTATTTCTGTTTGTCTTTCTAAAGACAGGCTTTCAAGGCTGTAATCGGGCATCAAGGAGAGAGAATTCTCAAAGCTCTTTGAAAGGCCAAAGTCGTAGTTAAAGAGCTCCTTCTTGTTTAGAACGCTTTCAAGTAGCGTTTCTTCAAGCGTCTTTGAGCTGAAAAGAGAAAAGGCCTGAGAGCTTAATAGACTCTGAGTAACCTCAAAGGTTGAAAGGAGCTCTCCCTGTTCCTTCTGGCCACTTTTACCGGCTTTAGGAGCTCCTTTAGGGGAGTAGGAAATCTCTTCCTTTGAAGAACCTTTACTCCAAAAGTCCCCGCTAATTACTCTCTGCTCCAGCTCGCGTAGCTTCTTAAGAATTGCGTCTCCGAGCTCAGTAGTGCTTTCGGTTTTAACAGGCAAGGGCACGGGAGTGTCGGTGAGTTTCTTCGGGTGGTTCCTTTTGTATTCTTCAAAGGCCTTGAAGGTTTGAGCGGAAGGAAGCTGTGGGGGTTGGCCTGATATCCCCAGAACCGAACGTATGTTAGGCTGTTTTTCAAACATCTGACTGGTTGTAGGAAAGGCTCTCTTTGATTTTTCTGCTATTTCAGCTATGCCGCCTATAACGGTTCCAAGGAGAGCTCCCCTTTTACCCAGCAGAAGGTAGCCAAGAACGCCAAACTCCGTAATCTCTTTGTGAGAGTTAACAAAGTCGTAAATGCTTTTGCCGAAACTATAGAGGCTGTCTGCCGCAACTATTACGCTCTCTGTGGCATGTATGAACTTAAGGGCAACCTCTTTTGAAACAGACTTCAGTTTCTCCTCATCTTTCAGAAGGCCTTGGAGGTAATCCCTTGCGTCTTTAAGCGCTTCATTCATAACGTGGAAGGTATCTTTAAAGACGCTTCCCTCAAGCATTGAGATGAGGTCTGAAACTGAGGAGGTCACGCCCTCCCAGGTATCTGCAAACTCTTGTGAGGCCTGAACGAAAGCACGGAATTTCCCCATTACATTTTCGTAAAAGGTTCCCTGCTCCTTCCAAGTTTGAAGGAGCTCCCTATTAAGCCCTAAAGCCCTCAAAAGCTGGTCGTTCTGGTCAACGTACCCCATGAGGAGGTCTCTACCTTCCTGTGCCGCCTGTCCGTAACCGAGTCCTATAGCCTTTGCGGCGTTAACGAGAGCCTCGGAAAGGTTTAAGACCTGCTCAAGGGACATGCCCATTTGGGCGGCAAAAGGAAGGATGGCCTGAAAGGTCTGAAGGAGCTCCTGAGAGGTTGAAGCCGTCTGCATTGCTCTATAGAGAATTTTCCTGTAGAGCTCCTCAGCCTCGGCCTGAGCGGCCTTAAAGGCCTCCATGCCAGAAAGAACCTGCCCCTGAGCGTCTCTGAGCTCGTAAGCAGAGGTTATGAGGGCCGCCAGTCCCAGCTTGGCGGTTTGAAGCTGGGAATTGAACTCTATTCCGCCCTTGACAATTTCGCTGAAAGTAAATCCACTTAATGCCGTGGCGGCTATTGTTTTGAGATTGAATACCGCGCTCTGCAGGGCCTTTACGCGCTTTTCTAACACGGAAAAGGCGGCAGCACTCTTACTTGCAGCCTCTTTAGCCGAAAGAGATAAAGAGCGAAACCTGCCAGAGGCTTGAGTAGTCTCTTTCTCAACTCTGTCAACCTCTTTCCCCAGCTTTTGAAAACTATTTGAAACCAGACCAACAGAGGTTGCGGAAGAAGAAAACTGCTTAAGGTTCTTTGAGAGCCCTTGAAGCTCCTTCGCAGCCTTTTCAAGCGTCGCACTGGCCTTATCTACTGCCTCAATTTCTATTCTGAGCTTAGGTTCCATCTCTCGGCCTCTGCCTCAGCTATAAAAGACTTAATTAGTTCAACTATCCTGATGTCCCTGAAGCTCCAATCTGACAGTTTCTCACCGTAAAGCAGGTGGCCGTCTTTATAGTGGTTGTAGAGCCTAAAAGCCCTTCTGATTTCAGGATTAAGGAAGTAGGCAAAGGGACACCTGTTAACGACGACTCCGTTTTTAGGGCTTCCGATAGTTTTAGAGAACTTACTGCCCGCCTTATTCGGGCAGTTTCTAACTCTTTTGAGGTTCTCCGTGCACTTTTCACAGTTGAACTCATCCCTTAGCTCCTCTGAGAAGACTGCGACGAAGCTGGCGGCTCGGAGCTCCTCTCTAAAAAATCCGGAACGAGGGTAAGGCCAATAACAGCGTCAACGACTGCCCTCATGTCAAGGTAGTGGAGTTCCTCAGGGTTAAACCCAAGTACCTTGGCGATTTGAGCCTGATGTTCAGGGTGAAGGAACCTTCCCTCTTTGGCCGCTTTATTAACCTCAAGCTCAAGGTCAAAGGGTAGCTGAGCCACCTGTGCCCCGGTAAGGGCTTTTACTTTCACTTTTTGCTTAGAGACCGGGAGAGTAATCTCTTTTTCCACGGTTAACCTCCTAAATGAACTTGAGTTTTAAGGGTTTAAAGAAAAATCCGCCTCTCTTTTGAGTGGCGGCGTGAACGGCCAGAGCCAGACTCCAGAACCTGTCGGCGTGGCTCTCCTGCGTAGAGCCCTCGTATCTAACGTTGCCTGCGTTCGTAACGGTCTTCCTGACAGAGTGTAGGTCCTCTCTTAGGTCAGGGTCTGCCGGAACTCTTATGAGCCTATCCTGAAACTTGGCACGGAGCTTTTCTGCAAGCTCCTCTTTGTTTTTCGCAGAAAAGTAAACGGGAATGACTTTGGAGCCAAAGCGCTCTTTCAGCTCCTCGGCAAGTTGCATTCCAAGACCCGTTTCGTCTATCGCTAAACGGCGGGCATAGTGAGCGTAGTGGCTGATTAATTCAAGCTGTTCCCTGAAGGGCTTTTTTGAGAGCTCCTCAATCCTGCGGACGTAGAGGACGTCTCCGAGCTTTTCAAGGAGAGTAATCACAGTAAGGTCTTTCCTCCTTCCAACGTCAACGCCGCAGTAGAGCTCTCCCTTTAGCTCCTTAATGTCCTCAACGAGGAGCTCCTCTTTCGGCATTTCGCACTTTTGAATCAGCTCGTAAGGGAGAACGGCGTCTGCCTCGTCTATGAACTCAACTAAGTACTCGGTTCTCCATGCGTCCTCATTCTTTATACCGGCACGGAGCTCCTCTACGTCAACTTTAAGGCCCTTGGCAACTGCCTCAAATATGTTCAGGGAGTAGCGGAACCACTTAGGATTGTTCTCGCTAATGCTCCAGAGGTAGTAAAAAAGGTCGTTCTTCCCGAAGGGCGTTGAGATGGCAACAAGCTTGTAATCTTTCTTCCTCGTGATAATCGGAAATACCGCCCTGTAAACTTCCTGCCAGTTCTTGAAGAAGGCCACCTCGTCCATTATGACGTCGCCGGAGAAACCTCTAATGCCGTCAGGGTTTGCAGGAAGGGCTATTATCTGGCTACCGTTGGGGAAGTTGACCTCAAGCTTTTTAAGCTCGGTGTCTTCAAAGAACTTAACGCCGGTTAACCTCATTGCCTTTATGTGGAGCTTCACCTTGTCAACAAAGAGCTTGCTCTGCCTCTCGGTGGGAGAGACTACGACTATCGCGTGGTTGGGCTTTGTGGTTGCCCTCCTCGTTGCCCAGTAGGAGACCACAAAGGACTTTCCTGTCTGGCGAGCCATCTTGATTACGCTGAACTTGTGGGAGTCTATGCCTTTAACTATCTCTATCTGGTAAGGAAGGAGTATTGCCACTTTAAGCTCCGTAGAGTTCCTGTATTTTCTTCAGGATTTCCGGGGCGACTTTGCCTTCCTCGGCTCCCTTTTTAAGGATTGCCATTGCCGCCTTTTCTCTCTCCTCTCTTGCCTTCTGGAGCTCGGAGATGGTCTTTGCTAACTTCTGAACCGAGGAAATCAGCTCGTGGGGGTCGTCAAAGTCCATTGATTTAATGTCTTTAACGAACTTAAAGAGGCGGTTGGCAAGGATAACCGATATGCTCTCTATAACGTCGGTTGCCGGGTTCTCTTTGAGGGTCTCTATGAGGGCCTTCGTCTCCTCGTAGATTTTTTTGTAATCCTCAGCGGCCTCGGCGTAGGTTCTGTAAGCTCTATGGATTGAAGACTTTGAAATGTCGTAGCCCTCGCTCCTTAAAACGCTCTCTATCTGCTTGAAGCTCAGCTTTTCCTTCTCGTAGAGGTAAACAATTCTATTTATAAGGTCGTTAAGGGTAGCTTTGCTCCGCCTTGGCATTACTCGTCCTCCAGCAGGATACCGTCGTCGCTTAGAGTCCCTTCAAGAAGGTCCTTACCTCTGGGCAGGAGCTTGAAGACCTTTATTTTTCGGCGGCGTTTAAGGGGGTGGGGGAGCTCCCTTTTTTCTACGTACCCCTTGTCAGCCAAGTATTCAAGGCTCTGCCTTATCTCTTTATCTCTCCAGTATTCGTAAAAGACCTCTATTACTGCCGTCTCGTCCGCCGCTTCAGGGTATACGTCGTGAAGGAAGGAGAGAATTAGCCCTCTCAGTCTTTTCTGGCTGTGCATCTATCACCTCCAGCAAGCTTGAAAAGTTGCTCTGTAAGCCACCTCTGGTAGCCGTCTATTTTGAGGTGGAGCTCCCTTACTTCTCCCCTCCATCCTGAAACGTCCTTCCAGTGGAGCTCCTTTGGGGTGTATTCCTTTTGAACGCTCTTCACCTCTACCTTCAGTTGACCCAGCTCGTTTTTGAACTGCTCGTGCTCCTCCTTGATGTAGCGGAGCTCCCTCTCAAACCACCTCTGGAGCTCCCTGTTTTCTGACTTTATAGTCTGGCGGAGCTCCAGTATCTCGTCGTGTAGAGGATTTGAAACCCAGCGCTTGAAAGCCCAGATTGCCGTGATTATCGTTGCTCCCATCTGGGCCGCTATCTGAAGAACTTTCAGAAAATCTGCATCAAGAGTCACAGTTTCCTCCAATCAGCTTGATGAAGGTTTTTAGGGGAACAACAATTAGAGGCTCCTTCTTGTCTGCCTTGACAGCTAAGATGTCTGCTCCCTCAAAGAGACCATAGATAGAGAGTTTCTTCCTGACTTTGCACTGAACGCTCCCAAGGCCCTCTACAAAGAGGTCTGCTTTTCCAAGGCTTGCCGCAGACCTGACTACCTCAAAGCCTGCTTCCTCAAAGACCTTCTTTACCTGACGCTCAAACCTCGTCCCCTTTGCCTTTGCGTTCATTTGCTCCTCACGATTTTGACAATCTTCTCAAGGCTCCTGCCACCGAAGTAGAAACCGTAAACCCAGAGCAGGAGGCTCTGAAAGGTGTTAACCATCTGGGCGGCAAACTCGTTCTTTGCAGATAGAAAGAAAGCTATTGTGAACATTACAGTCAGGTAAATAAGAACCATCGGGCGAACGTTCTTTGAGAGGAAACTGTCGCTGGTCATGTCGTACCTGGCCATTTCCCTTGCCGAGGCCCTGTCGGCAAGCTCCCACTTTTCCGGTTCCATCTGGAGCTCCATCTTCCGGATGGCCAGTTTCTCAAGCTCAATCCTCGTCTGAGGGTCGGAAAGGAGCTCCTCAACTTTCTGAGCAACGTCAGGAGCTTTCTTTTTGAGAAGTCCTTTCAAGGCTTCAACTATTCCCGGAATTAGCGCCGCCACGACGGGAGCCATTACTTACTCCTCCACTTGTCTGCTCTTTTAAGAACCTTGTTTACATAGCTTTGGTTTACATATGTGCCGTCAGATTTTCTCCTCGGGCTTCCGGCGTTGTAGGCCGCCACTGCGTCGGGGACGTTCCCGTACTTTTCGTAGAGCCTGAGGAAGAACTTAACGCCGTAGTAGAGCTGTTTTTCCCAGTCGTCAAAAAGAGCCGTGAGCGGGCCCTTGTAGCCCATCGTGCGGTAGTTGGCCCCCATAACTTGCATGAGACCAAGAGATGTTTTCTGAAGGATTACTTCTATTTCCGGGCTTGAGGAGTAGTAGCGGTAGTAGCGCTCTGGGGAGACGAGATAGCGGAAGTGGGATTCGTAGCGGGCGGCGTAGGGGTTGAAGGAACTCTCAGTCTCCACTATCCCCATTATTACCGGTAGCAGGTGCCGGTACCTTTCGGGAAGGAGCTCCTTTACTTTTTCCCTTACCATTTCAGGGCTAATTTCAGGGCTAATTCTCGTCATCTCAACCTCTTACCAGATTTCAATTGTGAATTCGTCATCTACGCCGGTTGCTTCAAACTGAATCTCATCAACTACAATGCCGTCTTGAACTGCATCTGAGACGTTGGTGTAGGTGACGCGGGGAAGGGTTATCTTGTAGCGGCTTCCCGGCTCAACAACTGTCATGGTTGGTCCTGAAGCGTCAACGACTATCGGGTCGGTCCCGTTGCCAAGGTAAACGCCCCAGACGTCAAAGGTTGCCCTCTTTTCAGCGTCAGGGTTGAACTTGCCCTGAACTACCCTTTCCTGAACCACAATCCCGGCTATTCCACCGGGAGCCGTAATTGCCGCCCTCGGCTTAACGTCAAGTCCAAAGTCAAGCTCAAAACTCTCGCAGGTAACCGGGTAAGCAGTTTCCCCTACAAGGATTTTCACGTTCTCGTTTACAAGGGGCGTGGCAATCGCTTCGGGAGCTTCGTCTGGAAGGTCGGCATCCTGAATGTCCTGAATAAGGGCCGTGAAGGTGTAGTTAAGGTAAGGAATGTTCCCGCTTTTTATTTCTATCTTTGCTGAGCCTTTACCCGCAGAGCCTACAAACTTTTTCCCTGCTCTATACAGCTCAAACTGAACGGTGTCGGAGCTCCCCGTAGTTGGGGTTATTACAGTTTTGCCGTCTGAGAAGTTTACCTTGCACTCGCAGGCCTTTAGAATCTCCAGATGGGTCGCTACCCTATCGCCGCGGCCGCACAGGGGCATCTTGAAGGAGAGCTCTATGTATCTCCTTACAACCCTGTCCGGCTGGATTTTTGAGATTGTATTTCTGTAGATGTTTCTTCCAGCTTTATCCGTCTTTACTGAATAGGAAATGTCCTCGGCATCAACGAGAACTAAAGAGGAAGTTCCAATGCGAAGGGCCGTCTGTTTGTCGGTGAAAGGCATATTTACCTCCTGCTCGGCTGTTGTTTTTCAGGTTATCGCCGAACAGGAGATATTACTGTTTACTGTGGCAGGATTAGTAATTCAAAGGAAGTTGCGGCTGTTGAGGTGGAGGAAGTACCTCGTGGACTTTCTTAACAATGTATTCTTTGTTAATGTACACCCTTAACTCTTTGTCAAGAACTTGAACAATTTCCAAATCACAGATTAATCTCGTTCCCACGGTGAAAGAGTACTTTCGGTTTTTTAAGTTTTCATAGAAAGTATCATCCTCAATATAAGCAGAGATTTTTTCTCCCTTGTAAATAAACTCCCACTTACGCTCCCGGGCAAAAACAACCTTGAGTACTATGAGCTCTTCTTTTTCAAAAAAGAGGCACCTTGTCTCCTCTTTAAGAAGTGGGTTTGTCTTTATAATGTAAGGGATTTCTGACTTAGATAGTTGAAACAGCTCTTTCCTCTCGTTTCCTATTATTTCCTCTATCTCTACACCAGATACCTTATCTTCCTCTACTATAGGTTCAAAAGTATCCTTAATGGCCCTATCTATCCTCTCGCTCTTAGTGATTATCTTGTAGGTTGTTTTATCCAGCTCTATACGGTTATTGTCGCCACTAATAATTACAACCTTGCTCCCCTTATCTTTTATCTCCTTAGGTTCTTCACCCCTAAGGAGTTTTTTGACCATTAGTATGGCACCGACAGTGTAGGTTATCTTTTCAAGGGTTTGAGCATCAAGGTTGTTAAAAAGACTCTTAATTTTCTCAAGAGTATCAAGCAGTAGATTGAGGTCTACTAAAAAACTTCCTCTACGGGTGGAGGATATGCGGATATTGAGCTTTTTACCAGTTCTAAGTTCTTCATTGACCTGCTCAATTAAGGAAACAAACCCCAGGAGAGATTGAAGCAGTACCGGGGCTGAAATATCCTCTAAGTCTCCCTTGTACTTAAAGGTGATTCTCTTTTTCTCCATTACATTACCTGGCATAGTCCGAAACTCAACGCTTCCAAATGATAACAAAAAATATCAATCGGTGCAGACTACTCCTTTAAGGCTTTCCTTGACCTGTTCTTCGTTGTCGTAGTGGTAGGTTTCAGTCTGATTATCAATAGTTTGTGTTATATCCATACCGTTAGAGCTGTAAGAGATTACGACGCTTCCATTCTGAGCCTGAACTGTTATTTCCCCATCAGTAACTTCGTCTCCGGAGTATTTAAGCGGCCTGGTGGTTTGCACCTTCAGCCAGCCGTCAAGGCACCCAAGTTTCACGTAGCCTGAGAAGGAGTCGGAAGTTTCATTACCGCTTCCTGCTATGTCAAAGTCATAATCTATCTGGGCTTCCGTGGCCAGAGGGAAGTCGCCGAGAACGTAGGTTGCCCAGCCGGTAAGTTCGTAGTTTGCCGAGGAGAGCTCCTCCCCTGACCAGGTAATATTTGTATACGTCAGTTTTAGGTTGTCATAGATGTAAGTCTCGTCAACATAACCGTCGTATGGGTAAGCTTCGTCAGGAGTCCCGTTTTTAAGGTGCTTCACAGTACCACTGACCTCTATTGTGGCACTCTGGGGAAGACAATCTGGGTCTTTCAGGTCTGACGCGGTTATTTTCATAACGAACTGAGGAACCTTATCGCCACCAACAATGTAGTCGCCCAACCGACATATCATATCTGACTTAGAGTAAAGGGCTATGCGAATGTACTTTATATCACTACAACTTTGTTCCTGCACAACTCCCTCTTTCAGCTCGTAAAGGACTGAAGCTCCAAGCCAGTTCCCGTTATCGCACCTGATGGATGCTATTCCCCTGCTCGTGCTGGGGTTTAAGTCTTTAATTCTGTTTAAGATTTGAGGAATTAAGCCGGTCGGCTGGGAGCTCCCTCCTCTTGTATTAATACCCTCTGACGAAATTCCGGTAAGGCTGTTAATAGTTCGGGCAGTAGTTGTAGGAGTAGCTTCAACTTCTTCAGGACTGGATATTTCCGCAAGTTTATAGGTTTCAGTAGTTGTAGAAACTGACGAGGTTCCTCCTCCACCGCCGCCCCCGCAGGAGGCAAGCAGGATAACTCCCCCTACCGCTAATGCTTTCTTCATAATATCCCCATAAAACTTATTTATGGTTATAGTCTATCAGGTCACCGTTTGGAACTATAAACCTTACAAGGGCTATGTCCCTTAACTCTTTCGGCCTTACAACTATTGGGGGATAAGAGGGGTTAATGCTCTCAAGAACTACCGTTCCATCGCCGTTGTTTTTCCAGTAGCGTTTAACCACCAGGGTGCCGTCTTTTAGTAAAGCCGCTACCAGGTCCCCCTTACCCACCGTGGCATCTTTATCTACCAAAACAATGTCCCCCTCAAAGATGCGAGGCTCCATAGAATTACCAACTACCTTAATGAAGAAGAGCCTGTGATTTGCAAGGCTTGTAGGAACCGGGAACCACACGACTTTATCTGGTTCCACTAAATTCGGGATAAACTGGCCAAAGCCTGCCTCCCCTTCGGCTATCAGGGGAATAGGCTTTACAACAAATTCGGGGGTTGCAATTATCTGGGCCTCTGTTTTGGGCCTGAACATCTCCCCCTTGCCTTGGCGGAGCCACTCGGGGTTTACGTTGAATGTTGCCTCAATTTGACGCAATGCTCTTTCCGGAATGTCGTATCCTACCTGTTCGTATCTTTGATAAGTTTTTAAACTTACCCCCAACTCTTTTGCCATCTTGCTTTGACTTAACCCTAAATGCTCACGGAGTTTTCTTAATCTCTCATTTACGCTCATTCAGCTCTCACTGTTGAATTTTTACCCGGGTAAGATTTCAACACCTCAAAATTCACCTACTCCACTTGACTGCTACCTCATTTTGTCCTATACTATCCATAAGCCCACTACGAAACACGCTACAAACCAGCTACGGGGTAGAGATAATGATAGCAAAAACCTCCACACGGCGATATTTCGGCAAGAACAAGGCCAAGAGGATTAAGAGAATAATTCTCCAGAAATACCCCACTCTGAAGGCCCTTGCACAGGAGCTTGAAGTCAACCCCAATACCCTCCGTGGAGTTGTTAACGGAACCGTTTTTTCCCGCCGTATAGCCCGCCTCATTGAGGAAAGGGTTGGCGAAAAACTTTTCCCCTATACCCAAGCCGGAGGTGAGAAATGAAAAAGCAGTTATCGGAGCTCACTATTGAGGAGCTCCAGCAGGAGTGCCTCAAGAGGGGCCTCGTGGCAATACCTGTTGAAGCCCTCTACCTCATGGCTGTTATTCCTCCTGAGAAGCGCGACCTGAATGAGTTGCCCTATCCCCTTCGGATTCTTCCAGGCATTCCAGAACCGTTTGGTGGAGAGCAGAAATGAAAGAAAACAGGTTATTCCTCAACCTTTTCTGGTATTCCTCGTATGAAAGAGTCTTTGGTTTCACTACGGCAACCAGGTCTTTAAGTAAGCCTCCTTCTTGGAGAAGCCTCAGTGTTTCAACTGTAAGTTCCATCGCTTTTACCCTTTTGTCCATGTTCCACCTCCAAGCTGTTTTCCTCCCTGCCTCAATTCTACAACGGGGTGGGGAGGCCCTCAATCTTTGTGCAGGTTTGTTTTGAGCAATCAAAAAACCAAGTTGGGAGGAGATAGGATGAGCAGAGCAAGAGCCAAGGTAGTTGAGAGGGTTCTTCCCTACGAATCAATGAGTGTTAAGGAGGTTTTAAACACGGCAAGAGGCGTCAGTGGAAGGACTTATTCGGAAATCGCTGATGAGATGGGAATAGGTACAGAGACAGTAAGGCGATACCACTCAGACCCTGATTATAACCCGCCGCTGCCGAGGGTTCCAGAGCTTAACAGGGCATACGGAAACGACATTCTTATTCAGTGGCTTGCCCGCAAGTGCGGTGGAGTTTTCATAAAGACCAACGAGGTTCGCTCCCCTGCAGAACTCCAGAAGGAAATTGCTTTCCTTGCAAAAGAGTTTTCTGACGTTTTAAGGGTTCACGCCGACGCGATTAAAGACAACGAGCTTACAAAAGAGGAACTTGAAAAGCTACACAAGGAAGCAGAGGAGCTCCTAATCAAGTGCGCCGAAGTGGTCTTTGCAGTTAAGAAGGCAATTCAAGGAAACAGGGAGGGCGAGTAATGGAGAGGCTTGTGGAGCTCTCCCTCATCGTTATTGCTGCGTCAGCCTTGGCCTTTGCCTGCGGTTACTTCGTTGCCCTTTTAGTCGCGTCAGCGGCTGAGCTCTTTGAAGAATTTAAGCAAGTCCGCAAAGCTCCACGCAAAGTAAAGGAGGAAAAGGAAAGCGAAGTAGATACTTCCAATGAGGACAGCAAGGTTAAGGAAGTCAACGGCTCTACTGACGTCAACTCCGTAGCGCTTCTTGATAAGCCCAAGAAGAAAAAGGGCAAAAAGAGAGCAGAAGTAGAGAACAAGGAAGGTTAGAAGACTGGCTGGTTTAACGAACTTTACAAGCTCAATAAACTCCACGACTTACCGGAGGTGGTTATGAAAAAGTTTAGCACCTTTGACCACTACCTGCAAGAGGCTCTCAGGGAGCTTGATAAGCCCTGTGAGGAGTTTGATGAACAAAAGTGCCAAAGGCTCCTTGAGCGCTACTGCAGTGCCTTAGTTAGTAGCCAGAAGCCAAGGGAGAACAGCAGGAAAGAGACTGAAGACCAGAAGCCACTTTAAAGCCCTTTCAACTTCAAGAGAGTAGGGGAGAGAGATGGAAAAGAGGAATTCAGCAAAAGGAACCTTTAAACGGGTGAAGAGCCTGATGATTTCCATTCTTATAGCGGTAGTCCTGTTCCCCGGCTTTACCCTTTTGCTGTCGGGAGCAATCCTTCTGTCTCTCTCCCTAAAACTTCTGGAGCTCTTAGGAATAGAAATTAGCTCCTTTGGCCTACGGGTCCTGTGGCATAACCTCGTCTTTTTCAAGAGTGAAGTTCCTCCGAACTACAAAGAGGTTCCCGAGGAGGTTCACTAATGAATGTTCCCGGTAAGGAATTGAAACTGTTCACTGTGGTAATTGACGAAAAAAGCGGCCTAACGATTGAAGTAGAGGGGAATACTCTTGAAAAAGCCCTTGCTGAAGCTCTTGAAAAGTTAACTGGCATTAAGACTACTGTGGTGGAGGATTAGCCGTGCTTGGCATAGCCGCTGAGTTTCCCCCGTTTCTCCCTCCTTCCCATCGCGGCGATGGCGGGCCTTCGGGCCTGCCCCTTTTTCAAAAACAAACCAAGGAGGTTGTTATGTGGCTGGAGCTTAACGGAGTGCTCATCAATCTTGACAACGTAAAACACATTGAAAGGAGCGGTCGTCTTGTCGTCTTCCACTACCGGGGCGACAACACCCCGCTTACGGTTTCCTTTGAGTCTGAAGCCGTAGCTCAGGGGTGGCTTGAAGCGTTTGCCCTTTTGAACAAGGGGCAGAAAAATCTCATCAGCGTAAAGGCTTTAGACCTTAATTAACGGAGGTGGCTCATGACAAAATACGAGCTCGTAAACGAACTAAGACAAAGGGTTTCAAGGAAACTGGGTAAGCAGGTTAGGAAGGAGCTCATTGAAACAACTGTTGAAGAACTCCTTGATTTGATTGTGTTCAAAGTCTTCGGGGGCGAAGAAGTAAAGATAAGGGGGTTCGGCAAGTTTTACCTAAAAGAAGCTTCCCCGAGGAGGGCCAGGAACCCGAAAACTGGAGAAGTTGTCAATGTTCCGCCAAGAAAGGTCTTTGCATTCAAACCCAGTAAAGACATCAGGTTCGTGGAGGTTAAGTGATGGAGGGTAAAACTGCAACCGTTGAGCAGGTGAGGATAAAGGTAGCTCAGGAGCTTGCTAAGAGGTGGCTTGACCCCAATCAGATTAAGGGGTGGCTGAAAGGATACAAGGGAATTCCACAGGAAGCTCAGGAAGAACTTTCACAGGTAATTCAGGCTCTTTACGCTGAATACGGCCTGAGGCCTGATTTGGGCCACATCGTAATTCTCGGCGACCGCCCGTACGTGACCAGAGAAGGACTCCTTTACTACGCCCACAGAACTGGGAAGCTAACCGGAATAAGCGTTGAGCTTGTGGAGAAAGGCAAGGGCTTCTGCATCGTTAAGGCCACGGTGATTACTGAAGGCGACAAGAGGTTTGAAGCCTTTGGGGACGCAAGCGTAGAAAACACCAACAGAATGGTAAGCCCCCACTTAATAAGGATGGCTGAGACAAGGGCCATAAACAGGGCCCTGAGGGAGGCGTTTCCAATTGGCCTGTGTAGTTACGAGGAGCTGAGCGAAGAAGACGTTAAGGGAGCTCCCCAGAAGGAGGCAGCCGTAAACGGCTGGAGCGAAAGAGGAATAACTCAAAAACAGCTCTCCCTTGTCTGGAAGCTGGCTCAAGAGGTCTGGCCTGACAAAAGCAAAGAGGAGGTGAGGGAGCTCCTTCACAAGCTGATGGAAGAGAACTACGGAAAGAGCTCCTCAAAGGAGCTAACAGCTAAAGAGGCAAGCGACCTGATTGACACTCTGAAAGCGGCTAAAGAGGCAGGGGTTTAGGAGGCCTAAATGGCAGACAAGGCGTTTGTTAACGAGGCAATTTTAAGGATACTGACGACCCTGTACGAAGCCTTCCCTAAACCGATAGACCTTAACCCCAAGACTCTTGACCCGGACGCTGGAGCTGAAGAAAGGGAGATTTACTACGAGCTGATTATCTGGCTGAGGGACGAGGGCTTTATCCGTTGCGGAAGCCCTACCCTCAGCGGTGTTTTCAGAAGGGCAGTCTTAACCCTTAAAGGTTTTGCCGTCCTGAACGCCATTCCCGAAGCTCTTGGAGAGAGAAAGAGCTTTGGAGACTACTTTAAGGAGCTCTTAAAAGAGGGTTCAGTAAACGCAATCAATCAGGCGGTAAGCCTTTTCTTGAGCTACCTGATTAACAAGTAAGGGAGGGATTAAGATGATTAGTAAAAACGAGAGAGTTCTTGAAATTCAGGAAAAGTCTCTTGAGTTAGCTAAGAAAATCTTCACTCAGGTAGAAGCCTTTTGCAGAGAAAACCCAGAAATAACTCCTGAACGGTTTATGGAGTTTCTCCAGAGCATCTTTTATGTATACAAAGAATGCAAAAGGCTGGAGCGAGGGGACCTTGATTCTGTATCCAATCATCTTCTACTAACAGCCTCTGACCTATTGAGAGCTTTAGTTCAGGATGGCTTTGCTCTTGAAGCTATTCTCGGCACTTCTCCGGATAAAACTCCCATAGGTTCTCAAGGAGGAAATCAATGAAGCCTCTAATTGACCTAAGAAGCTCCTCCCACAAAAGCTGGGGCCCCTCAAAGGAACTCGGAACCACTATTGGCTCTGTCTCATACTCCAGCTTCTCCTCGGGAAACGAGATTTTAAGTTTGAGAGCAGGCGTTTTGCCCTCAAGTTTTTCCACTTCTGCCGTAAAAGAAGCCTTTTCCTTCAAATTGCTTAAAAGAGAAACTACCTCCAGTTCACCTGTATACCTCTGGGTTTCCATTAAGTGCTTGGTGAACGTTTCACAAAACTTCTCTACGGCAAGTCTAAAAGCTTTTAGCTCTTGCTCCTTAGCAGGTAAAAGCTGGACAAGTGGAAAATTCATGGCAGTCCCCCATCATTGGTTTATTTCCCCCGCTCCAGCCTTTTTAAATCTTATCACCAGGAGGCTTAACAATGGTTAACGAAAAGTTATTGCTGAAGAACTACAACCCAAAGCTTTTTAGAAGGTTAAAGGAGCTTGGCTGTGAGTTTGAAGATGTAGCCCTCGTTGACCCAGCAGAAATTGTGGTTGACCAGGGAATCTACCCCCGCTCCTCTACCGATACCGACAGGGTTGAGATGTATAAGGAAGACCTCCTCAAGGGCGACCAGTTCCCGCCGCTGATAGTCACCAAAAAGGAAGGCAAGCTCCTTTTGGTTGACGGAAACCACCGCTATTTTGCCCACCTTAAGGCCGGCGTGAAAGTTCCGGCTGAAATCTGGAGAATACCGGGCCACGAAATTCGCTACGTTGCGACCATCTGCAACGTTTTAGGCAGGGGCAGGGCCGGTAAAGACCTAACGGGCTCAGAGAAAAAGAGGGGAATTATCTACGCCTTCAGCGAGGGGATTAACACCGTTATGCAAAAGCTCGCCGAAGACTTTGAAACGACAGTTTCTTACGTGCGAAAGGTTCTGAGCCAGGCCGGCCTCATAAGGGACCGCAAAGAGGAGATGAAAAAGAGGGCGAGGGAGCTTAAAGAGCAGGGATTGAGCTCTCGCCAGATAGCCGAAAGGCTTTCGGAAGAGTTTGGAGAAAGGATTCCAGATGCTACTGTTAGAACCTGGCTGTTGAAAAATTACCCGGGTAAGAATTCAACACTTGAATCCACCATTGGGGAATCCGTTACCCAGGTAAGAAATTCCCCAACCGACACCCCCACCGTCCGCTCCACTCTTGACGACCCCGAAAGGCTAATTCAGGAGGAGGAAGAAGAACTTTTAGCAGTTGACGCAGTAGCAGAGGAGGCCGACGGGGAGCTATCTCTCAAGGAAAAAGTTGAAGAAGCCAAAAGGCTCGTTAGAGAAGAAGGGCTGGTTCCCGCAGAGGCTTACGAGAAAGCAGGTCTTCCAGAAGACTGGGAGAGAAAAGACGAAGTAATTATGGAGTTAGCGGAGCTCTTTTACGGAAAAACCACAATAGGGCGTTTAAAGGCCCAAGAAGCCTCTGCCGCCATCAGGAAAGAGCAGAATGGACAAAAACAACCCAAGCTCAAGAGTAAGGAAGACATCTACAAAGAAGTTCTTGACACTATTAACGTTCAGCTTGCCCGCTGGGAGTCTATTGCCGGCAGAGAGGCCGTAATAGAGCTCCTTGAAACCCTCCTCCAGCAATGGAAAGACGGCTCCTACACCAAGGACCCTTTTTACCGCCGCGGCCGTGCAGTCTATGAGGTTGAGTACAGGAGGTAAAAGTTGAAAGGAGAGGCCAGAAAAGTGAAGCTCCTGAGGGAAGAGGGCTACTCCTACAGGCAGATAGCGAAAATTCTAAACCTTCCCCTATCAACAGTTTACAGACTCTCCAAGCAGTCAGAGAAGAGAGGTAAGAAAAGGGGAGGGAAACTAACAGAATACCTTAGGGCCATTCAGGAAAACAGAGAGCTTCGCGACAGGCTCGTGGAGCTCCTGCTCTTTACCAGCGAAGAGAAAGGAACCAAGCGCCCTCTTCCCTACTCCAAAATCTGGAAGGAGATGGAGCTTCACCTTCAGGCGGCAGGCCTCTCCTTTGGCTACCACAGGTTTTTACAGGTTCTCAAAGCCTTTATAAAGGCCGAATTTGGGGGCCAGGCAGAGCTTGAGAAGCTCCGCCGCCCCAAAGAGGCCCACAGGTTCAGGGTCAGCAGAGGAGCGGTTATCAGGGAGCCGGAGCTCCTTGAAATTGACGCAACAGGCTACACCTATAGGGGCGTTCAGTACTCAATGCTGTTTGCCTACGACGCCTATACCGGCTTTCTCTTCATGCCCCTCGTCGTTGAGAACAGGGAAAAGGGAGCAACCTGGTACAACAGGGCCTTTTCCTCTTACGACGTTGCTCTATACCTCTCTGAGCTGTTTGCCCGGTTCGGGGTTCCAAAGGCCGTTCGCTGTGATAACGAAAAAATACTTAAAAGCGACCTCATTAAGAGGGGATTTGAGAAGCTCGGAATAGAGCTAAAGAATACCCGCCCCTATAACCCAAACCACAAGGTCATAGAGAGGGCTTTTCGCTCGCTAAAGGAGGAGCTCCGCCTACACGCCGCCCTCAATAAAGAGGCAGACTTTATAGAGCTCCTTGAGGGGGCAGTAGAGGCTTACAACCGCTCCCTTCACAACTTCCAGCACCTCTGTGAACCTGTAATTCCCCACGAGGTCTTTACCGGATACTCAAAGAAACTGCCGGAGCTACTTGTCAGAAACGCCTTTACCCTCTTAGAGGAGAGAACCGTTAGGGACAACCTTATTCAGATAGAGGGAAGGATTTACAGAATGGTTTCTCCCCTGGGGGTAAAGAGGAAGAAAGTTCTCGTTGAGATTTCTCTATCTCAGGCGCAAGAGGTTAGCGTCTACGACGCTTCAACCGGAGAGCTGGTGGGAATAGCCCGCCTTGAAGGGAAGCCCATTGAGGTTTCAACCGTAGAGGTTAAAGAGGAAAAACGCCAAAAGGCAAAGCTCAAAAGGAGAGAAAAGAAGCTCCAGCAGGAGCTTTCAGAAATTAAGAGAGAGCAGTCGCCTATTGAGCTTGAAGACCTTGACTCAATCTCCCTTGAGGAAATCCCGGTTCAGCCCACCAAAGAAGAGCAGGTGAGCCAGAACGACGGCTGGCTCACCTTAGAAGACCTGTAAACGGAGGTGAGTTATGAAGATACACGTTCAAACTGCGATTGAAAAGGCAGTTCAAAATTTACTGCAGTTCTATCACGAAAGGCAAGAGGCCCTGCACGGGGCACTCTGGGGCGAGTGGATGGCAGGAAAGACAAAGAGCGCCCTCCGTGTGGCCTCAAAGAACCCGAAAGTGAAGTACATGAAGTTCCCGGAAAGGAGGATAACCGAAACCCAGTTTGTTTCCCAGATAGTCCTCTCCCTGAAAGTGGGCCCAAAGAGGAGCTTCGTTGAAAACCTTGACCTAATAAAGGAGTGGATAACCCACAGGAACGAAACCTACGTCCTGATAATTGACGAAGCCCAGAGGCTCTTTGAAAAGCCCAGGTTCCTCTCAATCCTCAAAGACATTGTAGAGGAGATAGAAGTCTACTACCCTGCCGGCCTTCTTCTACTCTTCCTGGGCGACAGGAAACTCTCCCGGTTCCTTACAAACGAATACCATTCCCTCGTCAAGAGGATAATAATCAGAAAGGCCCTAAGCCCAATAGCCAAAGAGACTGTTGTCTCACTCCTTTCAAAACACTCATTTGAGCCTGAAGCCGCAGACCAGATTACCGCTCTTTTAAAAAGCGAAGGAATAACTACAGGCGAGCTTGACGTTGCCCTTCACCTTGCAAGAAAGAAAGGCCTTAAAGAGATAACGCCTCAAAGCCTTGAAAAGTTCCTTAAAGCCGCCGTCGGAGGGATAAGATGAGGGCCTCTGACATTGCTATTGCGATGGACAAGCTAAAGGTATTCCAGATAAACGAACTGGTTGACCACCTAATGGAAGAATGGGGCTTCCTTGGAAGAAGCACCGTAAAAACCAAAGTGGAATCAACTGTTTACAGCTGGCTTAAGTACAAGACCTTAGTCAGGGTAAACAAGGAGCCCCCTATATTCGCTCTTCCTGACTATGCAGACCGCTGGAGGGAGCTCTACGGCAGGGAAAAGAGGTGCCCAGTTTGCGGAAAGACATTCTACAGCAGGCGAGGTAGTCAAGACAAATACTGCTCCCGCAAGTGCTACGAAAAGGCGAAGGCAAAAAGGAGAAGGGCCGACACGAGAAGGAGGGTAAGGAAATACCTCCAGTCGGCCGACCAGGCCGCAGTCAATAAGGGGAAACCCTGGACAAAAGAGGAAGTCAGGAAACTCGTGGAGCTCCGAAAGGAGGGCAAAACACTAAGGGAAATCGCCCTGCTCCTTGGAAGAACTGTTTACGCCGTTAGATGGAAAGCCAAAACCCTCAAGGAGGTTAGCAATGCGCACTGACACTGTAATAAAGAGGCTTCGGCTTGCGATGGAGCACATTGCGGCCGGTAATGTGATGGCGGCTTTTAAGGTTATACAGGATACAGAGAGAAGCCTTAGAGAAGACCTTGAGAGGAAGAAAAGCAAAAGCAGGGAGCCCGAGGTTAGGGAGCTAATAGCCTGGTACAGAGAACTCTGGAACAACGAACCACCGGAGCTCCTCAGATTTAGCGACCCGTGGAAGGTCATAGCGAGACACTTTAAGGACCTCATCAAGATTTACCGCAACAACAACCTTGACACCGATACCCTTCGCTATGAGTACGAGGCTTTCAAGGACGCCAACCCAAAGCTAATAGGATGGAAGAAGAAATTACTCGGCGACAGAGGGATTGTTCAATTCCGCTACGTCCTCCCCAGATGGAAGGGCGACACATCCGGGAAAAAGTGGACTACAGAAGAGAACGAAAGGGGTTTGGACCACTACCTCCAAAAGATTGACGAACCCGGATTTTGAGGTGAGCCGTGCAGGTTGCTACGCTTGAAGCTCTTAAAAAGCAATACCCTGAATGTTCAATCATAGAGCAGGATAACCTGTACTTTGTACTTACAGAGGGGAGAGCACTCAAGTTCCTCAAACCCCGTCGCAAGGAGCAAATCAAGGAAATTCTCCTTGAGGGAAACTTCCCTAAAAGATATATAGACAGGGTTCTCGGTAGCGAAAAGAAGAAAACAGAAGCCCTGCAGGTAGCTCTTTCAGCCCCAAAAGGCCTATTCCTGATAGGCTCGGCAGGGGTGGGGAAAACTTACGCCTGCGTCTACAAAATCGCCTATCTCCTCAAGAACCTCAAAGTAAACCGTCCGCTCTACCTTCCCCTCCAGAACATTAAAGACGTCTTTGAAACAAAGAAAGCCCTCTGGGATTACGACTCCTTCCTCCTTGACGACTTGAACCCCAACCTTGGAGAGTGGGAGAGGAAACTGGTAATAGAGGTCATCTACCACGCCTACAACGAGGAAAAGCTTCTATTCATAACCTCCAACGCCTCATTCAAGGCCATTGCCCACTTCCTCAAAGAAGAGCCAGTTGTTTCAAGGCTCCTTGAAATCTGCGACGTGAAAACAGTTAAAGGAGAAGATTTGAGGCTCGCCACAGTTAACAGAACATGAAAATTGCACGGAGCATAATGGGGATATGGGGTTCAACGTGCTACAAGAGAGGAAATACACAGTCAAAGAGGTAGCTAAGATACTCAGGTGCTCTCCCTCACAGGTCCGGTTCCTCCTTGCCACCGGCCACCTGAGGGGGTTCAAAATAAAAAAGAAAAACAGTAAGGGGAGCTGGAGGATTTACGAGAGCTCGGTAATTGAGTATCTCATAGAGAGTGACAACTTCGTTGAGATATTTAACCTTAAAGATTTCTCCCACCTTGAGGAGAAGGCTATTCTTCAAAAGCTAAAGAGCAAGCTCTTCAGACTTGCCAGTCAGTCTTAATCGCCACAGTGAACAGCTCTCAAACCCTCCCGGCTGTAAGCTAAAACAAACCTACCGGGAGGTTAACCATGCCAGAAGATAAGCCTACTCCGGCACCTTCATTTGACCCCACCACTCTGGGTTTCAGCTCCATAGATGAGCTAAAAGCTTTTGTTGAGGCCCAGAGGAAGAAAGAGGGGGACTTTACGAAAATCCTTGAGGCCAAGGAGAGAGAGTTTCAGAAGAAGCTTGAGGCCTACGAAAAGAGACTAAAGGAACTCCAAGCACAGCTTCAGGAGAGAGAGCAGGCGCTTCAGCAGAAAGAGGCCGAGCTGAAGAACCTCGTCGTCACAAACACCCTGACGAAACTTGCCGCCGAGAAAGGAGTTCTTGACCCTGAAGTATTCCTTGCAATCGTCTCCGGAAAGGCCGAGCTAACCGAAGACGGCAAAGTCGTAATTGAGGGTAAGGACCCGGCAGAGTTCATAGAGAGCCTGAAAGAAAGCAAGCCTTTCCTCTTTAAGGCAAGCGAGAAAGAAGGCTCAGGAGCAACAAATCAGTCTTCTCCGCCTGCCTCAAAGAAAGAGGAGCTCCTTAAAGCTTACGAGGAGGCCAAAAAGGCCGGCGACATTGAAAAAGCCTTGGCTTTAAAAGGAGAGCTTGCCAAACTTGAACAGAGCGAAGGAGGTGAATAATGCTTGGCT
Source organism: Thermovibrio ammonificans HB-1 (assembly GCF_000185805.1). NCBI lineage: Bacteria > Pseudomonadati > Aquificota > Aquificia > Desulfurobacteriales > Desulfurobacteriaceae > Thermovibrio > Thermovibrio ammonificans. The sequence goes on along the minus strand of NC_014926.1, from coordinate 25,764 downwards.
CATACGACCTTAAAAACGTCGTTAGAGACTTAACCGACGAACTTTCAATGATTGTCCAGAGGCAACCTACTCTTATCTCTTTAATTCCCCACGCCGCTCCGCCCCAGTACGCCAAATCTCCCACCCACGAATGGCTTGAAGACATAGTTTCCCCGGAAGTTGACACCCTTACGGCCGACCTTGACGCTTCCTCAACCTCAATGAGCGTTGCAGACGGAACCAAGTTCCAGCCCGGAATGGTCCTTACGTTTGAAGGCTCAGATGAGCTTGTCAAAGTTACGGCCGTTTCAGGAAATACCCTCACAGTCGCAAGGGGCTACGGCGGAACCACGGCAGAAGCTCACAACGCCAACACGGAAGTAAAAATCATTGCCCGTCCGAGGGACGAGGGGACCCTTCCCGGGGACGACAACCCCGGAGCTCTCCCCGGAACCGAGTGGAACCAGACCCAGATTTTTGACATCACGGTCAAAGTAACGAGAACGGCCCAGAACACCGCCCAGTACGGAATAGATAACCTCATCAACCACAGGGTAAATCAGGGGCTTCAAGTTATCTCCCGCAGGATGAACAACGCCGTTATCTACGGCCGCAGGATAAAGAGAGTTGAGGGAGTAGAGCCCGGAATGATGGGCGGTATCCTCTACTTCCTCAAACAACCCGGCGGAAACGTCGTAAACGCCGCAGGCAACGACCTAACTCAGACCCTCCTAAACGACACGATTGAGAAAATCGTTCAGGACGGCGGCTCTCCCAACGTCCTCGTGTGTAACACCACTCAGGCAAGGAAAATTTCTGCTTTCAACGCCAACAACATCATCGTCCAGAGGGAAGACCAGACTGCCGGAAACTTCGTCGCCAGGTTCGTTGCAGACCTCCCGGCAGGAGTGATAACCACCATCGTAGTTGACACAAACTTCCCCAAAGACAAAATCGCAATCCTTGACACGAGCCGCCTGCGCCTCGTCCCACTCAGAGGCTCTACCATCAGAGACTTTGACGCAACACCAAACGGTGCCGACTTCATAGCCCGCAGAATTCTCGGCGAGTACACACTTGAGGTCAGGAACGCCAAGCAGGCCCACGGACTACTTGAAGGGCTCGCTTACTAAAGGAGGAGACCATGAAGTTTAAGGGGATGCCGGGACTGGTAGTAAACGACGGAAAGAACAAGGTTGAATTTCCATACAGCGGCATACTGGAGCTCAAGGGAAAAGAGGCCAAGTGGCTGAAAGGTCTGATTGACAGCGGCAAACTCAAGGGCGTTAAAGTCCTTGAGGAGGAAAAACCGGAGGAGCCACAGACAGAGGAGAAGGGTGGTAAGGGTTAAGGTAGAAGCCCAGAACCTTGACTGGCTCCTTAACGCGGCGGCTGGAAAGAGAGCACTTTCAGAGGGGCTGGGCGCTTTTGCGCTCAGCCTCTTTCGCTCTATTCACAGAGTCATAGACGAAGGAAAGGCCTTTACCCCCAGAACCGGACACCTCCAGCAGTCAATCCGTCCGGACTTCACGCAACTAAGTAAAGGCAAAGCCGAAATAGTAGCTGAGGCTTCTTACGCTCCCTTTGTAGAGTTTGGAACGAGACCACACCTGATAAGGCCCAGAAAGCGGCAGTCCCTTCGCTGGGCAACCGATGAGGGATATGTCTTTGCAAAACTCGTTCGCCACCCGGGTAGTAAACCCTATCCCTTTTTCAGAACGGCAATTAAAGAGGGCCTTGAGGAGGCTAAGAAAGAGTTTGTTCAGGCATTCTTAAAAGCTCTAAGGAGAGAGTAATGGCCAAGTACTGCGAGCTCTCAGACTTTCAGGATAGCTTAATTACTGGAAATATTACAGACGAAACCCTCTCAAAAGCAGACGCTTACGTTGACTCCCTTTTAAGCCAGATAGGCGTTGACCCTACGGTCGTTAATCCTTCTGGCTACCCAATCCTCAAACAGCTTGCCGTTTACTTTGCAAGCTACCTGACGGCGCTGGAGCTCTCCTCTGGAGAAAACGACGTGTACCTGCAAAAAGCAAAGGCCTATAAAGAGCTCTACGAAAAACTTGAGAAAAGGCTCATTGAGTACGGCCTTAGAGTTCAGACAGAAGACGAAACCGAAACGCCGATAAAGCTAACGAGGGGATAATGAGAAAAGAAATTTTGGCGGAGCTCCAGAGCTTTCTTGAAAGCAAATTCCCCTCCCTTTACGTAGGCAGAGGCTACAGGAACCCCGCTCAGGTTTTATCAGCTAAAGAGCGAAGTCACGCAATTTCAATAGTTCCAGCATCAGACACTCAAAAAAGACTTAACACCAAAAAACAGATTACCTGGAAAATCCTCCTTATCGTCAGCCTCCGAGCAAATACCTCGGAAGAAGGAATAGACACGCTCGTTGAAACCCTTGAAGCAATTGAGAAAGCAGTTGACCAGACGAACCTTAATGGCCTTGTAATTGACGTAAACACAACTGGAAGCATTCTGAACCCGGAAGTTTCACACCCTTTCTATGAAGCGGCACTTGAAATAGAAGTTCTGTATAGGAGATAAAGATGGCCTTAACGGGAGAGAAGTTCCTAATAGACGCTTACACCGGAAAAGGCGGCTTTTTGGACGGAACCTACCTAATAGCCCACCCGAGGGAAAGTGATGAGAAGTTAGAGCGCCGCAAGAAACTTGCCGTCTATCCTAATTACGTTAAAAAAGTCGTTGACTCCTACCTCTCACACCTCTTTAAAAAGTCCCCTATCCGCTCAATAGAAACTCAGGAATATCAGGAATTCATTCAGGACGTTGACAGGCAGGGAACCTACATAGACGACTTTATGAGAAGGGCCTTTAAGCTCTCAATGATTACTGGCGTGGTCTACATCATCGTTGACAAACCCCCGGGGAAGGCAACGACAAAGCTTGAAGAAAAGCAGTTAAACCTTCGGCCCTACCTTGCCCTCAGAACCCGCTCACAGCTGTATAGCTATACCCTTGACGAGTACGGCAGGCTCTCCTCTATAACCTTTAGAGAAACCCAGCCTGACAACACAATCATTTACCGCTACTTTGACACCCAAAGGTGGGCAATCTATACAGACCCGGAGCTAAAAGAGATTGAAAGTCAGGGAGAGCACAAACTCGGCGTCGTCCCCGTAGTTCCTCTCCACTCTACAGACCCGCTGCTACCAAATGACCTGACGGCGACCCCGTGGATACTTGACATAGCAAACTTGAACTTTGACCTCTACAACGCCCTGTCGGAGCTCCGGGAGCTCTTTAGAAACCAGACATTCTCTATCTTTACAATTCCCGTTAAGGACAAAGCAGATGCTGAAAAACTCAAAGACCTGACGATTTCTACAGAGAACGCCATTCCTTACTCCCCCGAAGGGGGCGGAAAGCCCGATTTTATCGCCCCTCCCCCAGACCCCGTTCAGGCCTACATGCAGTACATAGAGAGCCTCGTGCAGCAGATTTACAGGCTTGCAAACCTTGAATTCACCGGTGGAGTTCAAAAGAGCGGAATAGCAAAAGAGTACGATTGGCTTGAGTTTAACAGAACCCTTACCTCTTTTGCCCTTCAATGCGAGCAGGCCGAGTACAAAATTGCAGAGCTTGTTTGCCGCTGGCAGGATACGGAATTCAAGGGCTACATTCAGTACCCCCGGGACTTCTCAATCAGGAACCTTGCAGAGGAGCTTGAAACCGCAATGAACGCCATTACCGCCCAAATACTGCCGCCGACAGGGGTAGTTGAACTAAGGAAGAAACTGACAAGAGACATGTTAGGAGAATTTGTAGATGACAAGCTTTTATCCAAGATGGACGAGGAGATAGAAAAAGAAGCTCAAGATTTCACCAATAGGTTAAATGAAGAGCTATGAATTACGAAGAGCTCATAAAAGCCACACGAAGGGAGCTCCTCAGAAAACTCCTGATTACTGAAAAAGAGGCTGACAGGCTTGCCGAGGAGATAGTTAAAAAATTTCAAAAGGAACTTGCTCCAGACCTTTCCAACCTTGACGAGCTGATAGACAAATACCTTGAAGATTACGCTAACTTCTTAGCTGACAAACTTTTTGAAAACCTGAAAGCGGCGGCTGAAATCGGCGTCCTCCCGGCCCTGAGCCTATCCACCATCACAGAAAGCCCAGACAAAACCAGCCTTGCCGCAAAAGTGGCCGAGGAGCTCCTCAACTTTCGCTACCCGGACGGCCTCAACCTATCTGAAAGGGTGTGGAACTGGAAAAGGGAGCTCCGGGAAGGGCTAAAGAGAACCCTCCTCAATCAGGCAAGGATAAGGGCATCTGCTCAAAAGATTGCCTACGAGCTCCAGTACACGATAGAGCAGATAGAGAAAGGCAAGTTCACTATTACCCTTGCAGAGGAGCAACTGCCGAAAATAGTTAAAAAGCTAAAGCAGACAGCTCTCCTGTCTGCGGCCAACGGCGGCGACCTGACAGAGTGGCGAAAAGTAGTCAAGCAGGCTGAAAAATACATAGAGAAGCTAACAGACAACATTCAATACGGCCTAAAACCAGCCTACAAAAAACTTTTAAAAGACCTTGAAAAGGCAATCGTTGAAAGGAGCGAAGAAGCTATAAACGAAGCGGTCAAATGGTGGCTCTACGACAAACAGCTCTACCGCCTTAAAGTCATAGCCAGAACCGAAATGAGCAACGCCTACCACCTCTCCGTAATAAAGTCCACAGAGAAAAACCCGGCCGTAGTAGGCTACCGCTGGACCCTCTCAAGGAGCCATAAAATCAGGGACATCTGCGACGACCTTGCCCATAAAGACCACTACGGCCTCGGCCCCGGCATTTTCCCAAAAGACAAAGTCCCGCGAATAAAAACCCTCGCCTCTCACCCTCAATGCCTGTGCTATCTTCTCCCTGTGAGAGCCGATGAGGTTAAGGGAATGGACAAAGTTAAGAGAACACAGATACAGGCAAAGATTATTTTCAGAGATTTTCAAACGTTGTTCTCTAATGTTAAAGACGATAAGGAACTCGTAGAGACATTCCGCTCAATATTTTCCAGTAATAAGGTTTACTGGTCACACTTACGTAAACATGCTATACCTTCAAAAGTTTTAAAGGAATTGGGCATCAATTCTTGGAAGGAAGCAATGAGAAAATCTAAAAAGCTCTTTCCTTATCAAGTAAACTATGCCGCACAATTCCTGGACACCTTGGGACATATGGAAAAACTGGCCTTGCAAGAGCTTCCCAATAGCTCCATAGCACGACTTATCATCTTCAGTTCTAAAAACCGTCTTGCTGTGATACTTGACGAAAGTGGCAAAGTTGCTTCTCTATTTGAACTTGATATATTTAGAAACTGGGGAGAGTGGAAGTCCAACCTTACAAGTAAAGGAGCTCTCCTCCTGGAGGTGCCGATAGATGAGGAGCTTAGAAAAACGTCTTCTGAAATACGAGAACGAAGTAAAAATCTTTTTGGAAGAAGCTGACTTTGAAAATCCTGCTCAACTCATAACGGATTTTGATGACCTAATCATGTTCCGCTATGGACTTCCTGGAAAAATAGTAGAAGAATTAGACAGAAAATACCTTCCTAAAATTTATGAAGCCATTACTTCCCGTTACCCGGAATTCAAAACTTATGTTTTAAACTCTTTTAAATCTGCTGGAGTTGACCTTTCTCTCTTCCAGAAAATTCCTGCCTAACCGCCACAGTAAACAGCCCTTTCTCCCGGCTAAGCCCACTTTAAACCAAAACCTTAGCCGGGAGCTCTAATGGAAACCCTCCCAATTCCACCAGAAGTAGAGATAACCAAAGAATACATTGACCCTATCGTTTCTGTGACCTTTGAAAATGGCGTTGAGCAGGTTCGCCAGCGCTGGAGCAGACCTAAATACCAGTTTAGAGTTGACTTCTCGGCCCTTCAGGAGAGTGAAAAGAATACCCTTGAGAGCTTCTATGTCCGGCACCGGTGCTCAATACCTTTCCTCTTTCCTTACGAAGGAAAAACTTACACAGTCCGCTTCGCTAAACCCATTCAGGTAAAACAGACAGCTCCCAATCTCTACACCCTATCAGCCGAGCTTGTTGAAGCCTGGGGAGTAGAGCTATGAGAAGCCTATCCCCTGCTGCCATCCTGGAAAAGAATAAGCTCTACGGGAACCCCTTTATTCTCTGTGTGAACCTAAAACTCCCAGACGGTCACACCGTTCACATTTGCCAATACGATAAGCCGATAACCATAGCAGGAATTACGTACGAGCCTTTCCCCATCCACATAGGGGAGCTAAAGGAGAATAACAAGGGTGAACTGACGGAGCTCCCCATCCAGATTTCAAACGTTGCGCAGGAGCTTATCCCCTACATTGAGGACTATGAAGGCCTCGTAGGTCAGGAAGTAGAGCTCCTCTGGGTATTCCTTAGCGGGAGCTCCTACGAAGTTGCAATTTCAGATACCTTTCAAATAACCTCCTGCTCCTACGACGAGAAAACTATCTCCTTTAACCTCGGCCACTACAACCTTTTAGACGTCCTTATTCCTCAAAGGAAAGTAATAGAGCAATGCCAGTGGGAGTTTAAGTCCCCTGAGTGCGGCTACACCGGAACAGATGCAACCTGTGGAAAAACCTTCTGGGACTGCATTCAAAAAGGAAACGAAAGGAGATTTGGCGGTTTCCCGACAATCCAGACCAACAGGGTTTACCTATGATGAAGGTCAATGAGTTCATACTCAAAGCCCTCAGAGTTCCCTACAAAAGGTGGGGGAGCTCCTGGAACGGCGTTGACTGCTACGGGCTCGTCCGCCTCTTTTACCGTGAAGTTCGCGGCATAGAGCTCCCCGACATCAGAACCTACCGCTGGTGGGAAAGCTGGAAAAAGGTAAAGGAACCACAAACGGGAGACGTTCTATTCATAAACCTTGAAGAAGCCCACATTGCCCTCTATGTGGGTAACAGCAGAATTCTTCACGCCCTTGAAAAATACGGAGTCCGCCTTGATAGATACAACAAAAACTGGCAGAAACTAACAAAAAGCGTCTGGAGACTGAAAGATGAAACTCCTTGACAGAGTAATTTCTCCCAACGAAAAAGGAAAAACCCTTGCAGACGTTCTGAGAGAGCACGGGTTAAGGCCTGAGAGTCAAAACATTCAAATCTGGATAGACGGGAAACTCTCAAAAGTTCCCCCAGACAAACTGAAGGTAAGGCCCGGCTGGAAAATTGAGATAGTTCCCCTCCCCACCGGCGGCGGTGGAGGAGTACTCGGTGCAATTGGAGCAATAGCAGTCGGTGTTCTGACCGGCGGACTTGCCGCGGCCGCCATAGGCTCCATAACCCTCGGAGCTTTTACTCTATCAGCCTCAACTGTTTTTTCCCTCGGCTTCATGGTCGGGGCCGGAATTTTCAGCTACTTGACTGCCCCAAAGCCAAAGGTGCCAAGTTTTGGTGACATAGGCGATATGTTTGGTTCCTCACCCACCTATTCCTGGAACGGAGTTCAGACAGCGATGACTCAGGGAGTCCCGGTTCCGGTTGTCTACGGCAGGCACGCTGTCGGAGGTGTCAGACTTCAGTACCGGTTATTTGGAACCGATTGCGTTACAGGGAAAGTAGAAGACGGGGAACTCAAGATAGGTAGAACAGAAAACAACGGCACTCCAGTAGGTCGTTTTGCCCAATGGCTCTGGGATTTTGTTCTTCTTTCGGAAGGAGAAATAGAGGAGCTTGAGGAGCTCTGGCTGAACGACGTCTTCTATAAAAGCATAGAGGGTAAATATTTCCATTGCGTATACACAAAGGGAAAAAGCTCCCCTGAGCCGATAACTCTATTCTCAGGCAACCTTGCGCAGACCCCTTCGGGAAAAAACTGGTGGTGGGGAGAAATCGGATACGGGTATTTTCAGGCTCCTACCTACATTACAGTGCCAATAAACAAAACAGTCTCCAGTGACGAAAAATTTGTATACATCACCAAACTCCCCTCCAAGATGATAGAGAAAATCAGTATTAACCTTCACTTTCCGAACGGCCTGTTCAAAATAACAGACTCCGGCGGGCTCACTTTAGAGGAATGCAAACTAAAATTCACTCTGTACAAAGGTTATGAAAAACTTGGTGAAAGTCCGGAAATCCCAATCTACGGCGGAGTTAAGGAGCCATTTATTTACGTTTACGACATCTACATTAACAAAGGATTTCAAAAAGAAAACCAAGCTCCCTATCCTTTCGGCTATAACTTCTACGACCCACAAGATAACCTAACCTTAGAAGAAATACCTTACACCCTTATTATTGAAAAGGTTTCGGCAGATAACCCTACCATCAAAGATAGTAATACTCTCTCTATACAGTGCATAACAGAAGAATTGGGAAAAGGAGCCGGAGTTTCTCCTCCAAGTGACTCAGGTCTTAGTGACATAACTGAAAACCCCTTCAAGGTCTCTTACTCAGGCTCATCAATTCTCGTTTACAGCATAGCAGCCTCATCGGTTATTTCTGGCAACCTACCCAATATTAGAGCAGTTATGAAAGGCAAAAAAGTTAAGCTCTATAACTTTGAAACCGGCCAGTGGGAAATTGCATGGAGCGATAATCCTGCCTGGATAATCAGAGACATTCTCACAAACCCACGATACGGACTTGGCGATTTTATTACTGATGAGAACATAGACGACGAGAGCTTCATAGCCTTTGCTCAGTTCTGTCAGGAGCAGGGGTATAGGTGCAACCTTGTCCTTGACGGATTTCAAAGAGGTTGGGATTTAATCAACAACCTACTTGCAAAGTTTAGGGCCTTTATCCTGCGTAACGGTAGTAAATACAAGGTCAAGTTCCTCAAGGACGAGCCCCCGGTCCAAATGTTCACTATGGGGAACATCGTCCAGGGTAGCCTGAAGGTTCATTTCATATCCCTAAGCGACAGATACAACACCATAGAGGCCCGCTTCCTTGACGAAACCGACGGCTACAAAATGAAAACCATACTTGTCAGCACCGGCGACAAATATGAGAGAAAGAAGACCATAGACTTTTTTGGAATAACAGACAAATTTCTGCTCAACTGGATGCAGAAAGTAAAACGCTCAATAGAGTTTGATGTCTATCTTGACGCTCTCGCCATAGAACCAGGCGACATATTCCTATTCAGCCACGATGTTCCGAAGTGGCTTACAAGCGGAAGGATAGTAAGGCAAGAAGGAAATATTCTCATCTTGGATAGAACAGTTGCTCCCGAAAGCAACTACATAAAAGTGAGAACAAAAGATGACCAGATACTAACCTTTGAAATTGAGAACGTAGAAGAAACCAAAATCTACCTTAAGACCTCTACTCCCGAATTAGAGAACTGTCCTTACATCTGCGGAAAAATTTCGGAAACTCCTAAGCTCTACCGCTGCACCGAAATCACGAGAACCGCTGAAAACATTCGCCACATCGTAGCCGTTGAGCACATACCGGAGCTCTTTGATTAACCATAAACATGATTTTGAAAAAAGGTGGAACACCATTTTGAATTTTCGTGGAACACCGACTTTCATAAACATCTAAATATTTCTGTCCCGCAATGTCCCCAAAAGACCCGCAAAGTCCCGCAATTAACCATAAAAGCGTTTCACTTTTTTTTCAAAATTATTAATTCTGGAACGCCTACAATAACGTTGTAGATTTTTCCCCTTCTCTCCCAACGTCTTAACAGCTCGTTGAAAAAACTTGGAACGGTGTTCCACAAACATTCAATAAAACTGATTTAATTTCCGTTGGATGTAGGGAAGTTTATTAGAACAGAGAATAAAGAAAGTGTGATATTTAAAATTATGCAATGAGCTTTTTTACTTCTTCATATCTTTTGGACCAAAGAATATAGTTCGCTCCTTTTTGCTTGAGAGCATTAAGGTAATCTTCCGAAACATCTCTGTTCGTGTCATTGATAATCATTATAGCCTCAAGAGGTTTCTTTTTTGCCCTTATTTCTTTAACATCTTCCCACGCAAACAGAAATGTTGCAACTATACTCTTATTAACACTATTGCTGGCTTTAATCATTTTCTCTGCTTCTCTCGTTGTAATAAAAAAGTCTACATTGAATTCCAGCCCACTTTTTCCTCTTAGAATAATATCTTGAGCCACTGGAATCTTAAGGTCCTCCTCGAGAAACTTTCTAACATCTTCTTTGAAAATAGAAGTTATATGTTCCCTGCTCAGGAAAAACATATCATTAATCTGGAGAATAGCTTGAATAAGCTGATGTTTTCTTTTTACAAAATCTCTTTCTGTTGCTCTTACAAAAATAGATTCTCCATCGCTCATAACGCCGTGCGACAGAAGAATGCTTTCGAAAATCTCCTTTCTTTTCTTTGAACGGCTAATTTCTACACCAGCAAATTCAAGGTTGGAAAGGGTTTCTCCCCTATCCGAGATGATAATTTCATTGCCTTCTATCCGTATGTAAAGGTCTATTAAATCCCCCAAGAAATTCTCAAAAGGTGTCCCTACAAGAATCCAATCGGACCCTTCGAGGTCTATTACGTCAACTTTTTTGGTGAGCCATTCATAATAGCTCTTAATAAGATTCCTAACATTTTCAACCATAATTAACTAACCATACCAAAAAAGACTTTTCATAAATCTAATCCTATTTCGGGCGTTTATTATAGCTTCAAACTCACGTGTAACACGCTCAAGGTCATCAATGGAGTTGATAGCTTTTACAGAAAAAGCTTTCCCATCAAAATCAAAAACTTCCAAAGGAACCGCCCATTTAAGCCGTTGCATGCTGTATGTTTCTACATAAATGTGAACGTGAGGTTCATACCTTTCAAAATACTTACCTGCAAACCTAGCTATCCAACTGGGAACATGTTCATTAGCTCGGGAAGGATTTTTATGCTTTCCACCAAAATCAACTCTTAATAATCCTATATTTCCTACGCTTTTAGAACGGTGATTGTGGCTTGTTTTCCAAGTTTTGTATCTTCCAACAGATAGTTCAATTTTTATGACTTCCGCTTTAACCTCTATATCAACAAAAAACTTAAAGTTCTTCTGTGTTATGCTCTTCATTTCAAAATTGTATTTAGTATGGGTGAGGTCAATAATTGGCGGATTTAAAAATAGCTTTTCTTCTTTTATCAGGTTATAAGCTTCTTCATTGGAAAGCACAGCTCTTTCCCTCTCCTTCTAAGTTTTTTGCCATTTTGCCTGTTTTCTTTTCGGTTTCATTAATTACTTTACTTTCCGCTAACGGGAATATTATTAAACTGCTTTAAATCTGGATACAGAGACTAAGCTACCGAGCTACAAGAACTTTTAGAGAATAGCTGAAACAAAAAGTCCCCGGCCGAAATTCACCGGGGACTCCGATATGACTGAGTTACTCCTCTGCCGTGCAAACAATTCCTTTAAGATTCTCTTTTATCTCCTCTGCAGAGTTATAGTGGTAAGTCTCCGTCTGCCCATTTAGAGTTTGAGTTACATCTACACCGTTCGGACTATAGGAAATTACGATATCTCCGTTCTGAGCCCAAAGAGTAACTTCTCCATCGAGAATCTCATCTCCAGAGTATTCAAGAGGCTTCGTAGTTTGAACTTTCAACCAGCCATCTAAGCAACCGAGCTTTATGTAACCGGAGAAGGTGTCTGTAGTCTCGTTCCCTCTACCTGCTATTGCGAACTGATATTCCAACTCAGCGTCGGTGTTTACAGGATAATCACCTAAGAAGTAGGAGAGGCCACCTGTAAGTTTGTAATCCGCATTGGATATCTCATCGTTTACCCAGTTAATATTGAAAAAGGCCAAGCTAAGGTTATTGTAGAGGTATGCCTCGTCAACAGTTCCGTTAGCATCCAGATGTTTTACTAAACCCTCTACCATCATAGATGCGTTCTTTTCAAGGCATGTATCATCCGAGAAGTTCGAAAGAGTCACTCTCATAGTAAAGCGTTGATTTCCGTCTATTACATAATCCCCAAGCTGGCAGTCTTCGCCTTTAATGTTGTAAATATTAATGGTGATGTCTTTGATATCACTACAGCTTTGGGGTTGAGAAACCCCGTCAACAGTGTCGTAAACAACGTAAGCTTCAAGCGAATTCCCGTTATCACAGGGAATAGATATTAGGTCTCGAGTGGTATCAACTCTTCCGATTTTTTCAAGAATAGTAGGAGCTATACCTTTAGAAGATACCCCTCCTCCTTTTGTACTGGAGCTGCTCGAAGAAATTCCCGTAATACTTGTAACAGCATCTGTAGCAACAACGGGAGAAGTTTCGACCTCTTGTGCCTGGGAAACAGTAGCAAGTTTGTACGTCTCTTCAGATACCGAAGAGGTACCGCTGCCTCCGCCACAAGATGCCAATAAAACAATTCCCCCTAATGCCACTACTTTCTTCATTGTTTCACACCCCCTTGTTAATATTGAATCATCAATTTAAGTTAGGGCTAATTATAACAAAATTTTAATCTTTAGTCAAGTTTATCTCTTAATAATTCCGAGAATTTCCCGGACGGACTCTTTTATTCCATCTTTGTCTATTTTTACGAGCTTCCGAAGCAGAGCCTGGCTGCCGTGCTCTATGAACTTATCGGGCAGGCCAAGGTTGAAAACCCTGCCGTTGTACCAAAGGGCGAGGAATTCGTTAACGGCAGAGCCGAATCCCCCTTTAACGGCGTTCTCTTCTACGGTTATCACGGTGCTATGTTTAAGGGCAAGTTCCTTCAAGAGTTTTTCGTCTAAGGGTTTTATGAACCTTGCGTTTACAACGGTAGCCTCTATCCCTTCGGCAGAGAGCTCCCTTGCAGCTTCTAAGGCCTGGTAAACGGTCCAACCGGTGGCAAGGATGAGCAGGTCTCCCCCCTCTCTCAGAACTTCCCAAGAGCCTATTGGGATTTTTTTCAGCGGCTCTCTCAAGGTAACGCCGTAACCTCTACCCCGCGGGTACCTTACTGCAAAGGGACGGCCGGAGTAAACGGCAGTGTAGAGGAGGTGACGGAGCTCCTCTTCGTCTTTCGGAGCTGCAACCACAAGGTTGGGAACAACCCTTAGGTAGGAGAGGTCGAAGGCTCCGTGGTGGGTGGCTCCGTCTTCGCCGACGAGGCCGGCCCTGTCTATGGCGAAAGTTACGGGAAGCTCTTGAAGGGCAACGTCGTGGATTATTTGGTCGTAGGCTCTCTGTAGAAAGGTTGAGTAGATGGCAACAACCGGCCTCAACCCCTTCTTGGCAAGGCCGGCGGCGAAGGTAACGGCGTGCTGCTCTGCAATACCTACGTCGAAGTAACGCTCCGGAAATCTGGCAGCAAACCTGTCGAGCCCGGTGCCCGAAGGCATTGCAGCGGTAATGGCAACTATCGAGGAGTCTTTTTCGGCCATCTCTACAAGGGTCTTGGAGAAGACTTCGGTGTAGGTGGGAGGTTGGGGCTCTGAAAGTAGTTTCTTAGGTGAAACCCCGTGGAACTTATCGGGCCTCTCCTCTGCCGGTTTGTGCCCTTTTCCCTTCTTCGTGAGAACGTGAACGAGGGTGGGGCCTCTCATCTTGGAAACGTTTCTTAAGGTTGTAACAAGGGTCTCTATGTCGTGGCCGTCTATTGGGCCCACGTAGCGGAAGCCAAGCTCTTCAAAGAGCATCCCCGGAGGAAAGAGCCCCTTGACTATAAGGTCTTCAACTCTCTTGAGGCCCTTGTAGAAGGTGTCGCCGAATATCTTCTTCGTTACCTCCTCCAGCCGCTCCTTGGCCCTCCTGAGGCTCTCTCCGGTTGTCAGTTTCGTAAGGTAGTTGGATATCGCACCGATGTTTTTGGATATGGACATCTCGTTGTCGTTGAGGATAACTATCAGGTCTTCCTTGAGCTGACCGGCGTTATTGAGCCCTTCGTAGGCTTCACCGGCGGTTAGTGCACCGTCGCCGATAACCGCTATTACGTGCCCTTCCTCTCCTTTTAACCTTTTGCCGACCTTTATCCCGAGGGCGGCAGAGATGGAGGTTGAGCTGTGGCCAGTGCCGAAAGCGTCGTACGGGCTCTCCTTAATTGACGGAAAGCCGGAGATTCCGCCGAACTGCCTTAGGGTTTTGAACTTCTCTTTACGGTCGGTGAGTATCTTGTAAGGGTAGGACTGGTGGCCAACGTCCCAGACTATCTCGTCTTTGGGAGGGGAAAAGACCTTAAGGAGGGCTATTGTGAGCTCCACTACCCCCAAGGAGGAGGCCAGGTGCCCTCCGGTTTTCTCAACAACGGAGATTATGTAGTCTCTCAGTTCAGATGCCAGTTGCTTGAGTTCCTGAGTTGTCAGTTTTTTCAGGTCGTCCGGGGAGTTGACCTTGTCGAGTATCAAAAAGCGCCTCCAAACTCGGGTAGTTGTTGCAGTATTCTGATTATAGGCGAACGTCTGTGAGTTCCCATGATTCACAATTTAGTCCCTAATACTCCCTTTCAACAACGAAACGGGCAATGGCTTCAAGGGGTTCCCGTTTTTCGGCAGGGAAGATGGACAGTGCCTCAACGGCCCTTTCTACTTCTTCGTAGGCCATCTTCCTGGCCTTTTCAACGCCGAAGATTGTCACGAAGGTGGTTTTTCCTTTCTCAAGGTCGGAGCCTACGTTTTTGCCGAGCTTCTCCTGGTCTCCTACAACGTCTAAAACGTCGTCGATTATCTGGAAAGCAAGGCCGAGGCTGTCGCCGTAACGCCTAAGCGCGTCAATTTCTTCGGGTGAACCTCCGCCGGTTATGCCCCCCGAAACTACAGAGGCGGTGATGAGCCTGCCGGTTTTGTGTTTGTGGATAAATAGGAGCTCTTCAAGGGGAACGTCGCCCCTGCCCTCGGCATCGAGGTCGCACTGTTGACCGAGAACCATTCCCAGCATGCCGGAAGCTCTCGCAATTTCGGAGATAACTTTAACTTTCCTGTTACAGTCGAACTCCCAGTCTGCAAGAACCTCAAAGGCCCTGTTGAGAAGGGCATCTCCGGCCAAAATGGCGGTAGCCTCGCCGAACTTCACCCAGGTTGTTGGGTGGCCGCGGCGGAGGGTGTCGTTGTCCATGGCGGGAAGGTCGTCGTGGATAAGGGAGTAGGTGTGAATCATCTCTATAGCACAGGCCGGGGTTAAGGCGTCGTTTCTGTTACCGCCTACGATTTCGCAGCCGGCAAGGCAGAGTATCGGCCTGAGTCTCTTACCTCCCACGGTGAGGGAGTACTTAACCGCCTCGTAGAGCTTCTTACCAAACTCGGGCTCCGGCGGCAGGTAGGTTAGGAGAACCGAGTCTATAAGGGCCTTTCGTTCCTTTAGGTAGGCTTTAAGGTCCATAACACCCCCTTATCGGAATTTCTTTTCCTCTCCCCTGAGCAGTCTCAGTATGTTCTGGTAGTGCTTTGCCACAATCACAAATGCCGTAACGGCAACGGCTATGAAGGAGGCCTCGTCGGGTTTTTCAAAGAACTTAAAAAGCAGCGGATACGAAAGGGCAGCGGTAATTGAGGAGAGTGAGACGTACCTTGTCAGCAGGAAGACCACGATGAATATAAGAAAGGCAAAGAAGGTGACTTTAGGCGATATTACGAGGAAGGCTCCCAACCCCGTTGCAACGCCCTTTCCTCCCCTGAAGCCGAGGAAAGGGGAGAAGCAGTGGCCGAGGACAGCGGCCAGACCTGCAAGGACCTGGTAGTGAAGGGGAGCTCCCGAGAGCTTAAGGAGCAACACCGGCAGGGCACCTTTTAGGGCATCGAGTAGTAGAACAACGGCACCCCACTTTTTCCCGAGAACTCTTGAAACGTTTGTGGCCCCTATGTTGCCGCTGCCGTGTTTCCTTACGTCTACCCCTTTAAGCTTTCCTATCACGTAACCGAAGGGCACGGAACCGAGCAGAAACGCAAGCAGTATAACGGCGAAAATCATCTATCCCCCAAAGCTTTGAAGAAGTTTACGAAGTAGAGAACTCCGGTCAGTATGGCCACAGCCGCAGAGACGATAAGCAGAAGCTCTCCGATTTCCCTGAACCCTGCAAGGAGCAGGAGTATGGAAGCCATTATAAGGACGGTTTTCACCTTGCCACCGGCAGAGGCCGGTATAACCAGTCCACGGGATGCGGCCATGGCCCTCATGCCGGTAACGGCCTCCTCGCGGCCTACTATGGCTATAACCGAGTAGGGGTCGCAGAGCTTCACGTAAGCCAGCGAAATCAGCGTAGAGGAGGTGAGCAGTTTGTCTGCAACCGGGTCGAGCAGCATACCCAGGTAGGTAACAGATTTTGAGCGCCTCGCCAGGAAACCGTCGAGGAAGTCTGTTAAAGCCGAAAGGGTAAATAGAACCAGGGCCAGCAGGTTGTGGCCCTGGATAATCGACACAACGATAAAGGGCAAAAGGGCTACTCTTAAAACGGTAAGCAGGTTGGGGAGCGTTTTCACTCTGCCCATCACACCTTCATCGGCATGATAACGTTGGTGAGCTGAGGCTCCTCCGGAGAGGTGATAAGGACGGGAGTAACCGGCTCCTCCATGGCTATCTTTAGGGTCTCTCCGTCGAAGGAGCCCACAGATTCAATAAGGTGAACGATGTTGAAACCTATCTGGAACTCCCCGCCGGAGTAGTCTACGGGAATTGTAACCTCGGCCTCTTCGGCGGCATCGCCCTCAATCTTCCTGGCGGTTATAGTAAGTTTTCCGTCGGAGAGGGTGAAAACCGCTCCCCTTACCTCTTCTTTGTCGAAGATTACCGCAACCTCCTTCAGGGCGGAGAGAAGCTCTTCCCTGTCGGCGGTAAGAACTTTGGAGTTCCCTTCGGGGATAACGGCGGTGTAGTCCGGGTACTCCCCTTCTATCAGGGAGGTCCACATCACCGTGTCGCCGGTGTTGAAGTAGAGCTTGTTGCCCGTTTCCACAATCCCCACCTCTTCGCTCTCTCTGAGCAGCTTTTTAAGCTCGCTGAGCGATTTTTTCGGAATTATCGAGTTCACCCCTTGGGCGGCTGCAGAAATCTCGTAGAGGGCCAATCTGTGGCCGTCGGTGGCAACTGCGTGGAGAGCACCGTTTACAGAGCGGAACAGGACGCCGGTGAGGATGTAACGGGCCTCGTCCTTGCTTGCGGCGTAAGCCACCTTCCGTATGGCCCTGTCTATCTCCTGAGAGGGCAGAGTAACGGGAAAGGTTTGGGGAAGCTCAACCTCGGGGAACTCCTCGGGGGGTAAGGTGGCAAGTGAAAACCGGGAGTTTGCCGTTTCTACAACGAGCTTAGAGTCGCCTGCAGACAGGCTCACCTCTTCCCCCGTTATAGAGGAGAAGAGCTTCGCCGCCTTGCCCGCGTTAACGGTGGTTTTTCCACACTCCTCCACCGAACAATCCACAACTGTGGATATCCCTATCTCTAAATTCGTTGCCACAAGCCTTAAC
This sequence comes from Thermovibrio ammonificans HB-1, assembly GCF_000185805.1. Lineage (NCBI taxonomy): Bacteria > Pseudomonadati > Aquificota > Aquificia > Desulfurobacteriales > Desulfurobacteriaceae > Thermovibrio > Thermovibrio ammonificans. The sequence goes on along the minus strand of NC_014926.1, from coordinate 8,436 downwards.
AGGTTATCCTCGGCCTCCAGCAGAACGTTCGAGAGTATCGGAACGTTACCCCTCTTATCTGCGGCCGAGGCTGCAACTTTCACCGCGTCCCGAATCAGGGCCTTGTTGACTTTAATTTTCATTAAGCTCACCTCCCTATATATATTTACTTCTATTACGGGATATATAGATATATATCTCTAAGTAATAATAATTATAGGTGCACAAAAATTGTGCACTTTTCGGAAACTTCCTTACGCCCCAAAGGCTTCGACCCTCAGAGTTATCCACATTATGTGGATAACTCGGCGATTTTTCTGTGGATAACTGTGTGGATAACTTTTTTATGTGGATAACTGAAATTTACGGTTAATAAGTTATCCACAGATTTCAGTTATCCACAGACTTATCCACATAGTTATCCACATCACTGTGGATAACTTGGGAAGAGCGTTCAACCTCTTCTCTAACTTTGAGTTCAAGCTTTTCTAAAAGCTGATTAATCTTTTCATCCCTCTTCCGGAGCTCTTCCACCTTCCTAACGGCGTGGAGAACCGTTGTGTGGTCGTCCCTGTTGAAGGCCGCAGCTATCTGGGTGTAGGGGTAGTTCCCTATCCTCTTTGCCAGGTACATCGCCACCTGCCTTGCCAGGGCAACCTGTTTCTTCCTGGACGAGCTCAAGAGGAGCTCTTCGTCTACTCCGAACTCGCTGCTCACGGTTGTCTTTATGAGCTTCAGCGAAATCTCCCTGCGCCTCTTTTCTGCCCTTTCCTCGGGACTCTCTTGGGAGAAGAGCTCCCTTACAAGCCGTTCGGTTATCGGTTTCCCTTCCAGCGTTGCCTTTGCCTTCAGTTTTATAAGGGCCCCTTCAAGTTGCCTGATGTTGGACTTTATTATCGTGGCTATGAGCTTTATGACCTTGTCGCTGACCTCTATTCCCTCAAGCTCTGCCTTCCTCTTGAGTATTGCAACTCTGGTTTCAAAGTCCGGCGGCTGTATGTCTGCTATGAGTCCCCACTCAAAGCGGCTCCTGAGTCTCTCGGTTAGGGTGGGGATATCTTTCGGCGGCCGGTCGCTGGTGAGAACAACCTGTTTGCCGGCGTCGTAAAGGGCGTTGAAAGTGTGGAAGAACTCTATCTGGGTACGCTCTTTGCCCCCTATGAACTGAATGTCGTCTATGAGCAGAACGTCTATGTTCCTGTATTTTTCTCTGAACGACGAGATGTTGTCGGACTTCAGGGCCTCTATAAGCTGGTTCATAAAGGTTTCGGTGGTTACGTATATGACCTTTTTCCAGGGACTTTTCTTCTTGATGTAGTTGCCTATTGCCTGCATCAGGTGGGTTTTGCCGAGCCCTACGCCTCCGTAGATGAACAGGGGGTTGTAGGCCTTACCCGGGTTTTCGGCAACTGCAAGGGCCGCCGCGTGGGCAAACTGGTTACTCGTTCCCACTATGAAGTTCTCGAAGGTGTACTTGGGGTTGAGGTTGGACTGAAGCTCCTCCTCCTTCTTCTGGCTCTTCTTAAATAGGCCGAGTTCGAGCTGCTGTGGCTGTGGCGTTTTTACCGGTTCTGAAGGAACGGTAAACTCGACCTTTACCGGGCCGAAAACCTTTTTGGCTGCTTCCTCTACCACCGGCCGAAGGTTCTTCTCAATTACCTCCTTCAGCACCGAGTCCTTCACCTGAAGGAGGATTCTCTCGTCAGACCGCTCGGCGAGCTTCATATCCTTAAAGGCACTCTTAAAGAGGGAGGGTTTTACCCTCTTTTTAAGCTCAGAGAGAAAGCTCTCGTAGGCCCTATCCACCTAAGACCTCCCCGTAAAGCTCCAGGTAAGAGTCTACCATTACCTCCTTACAGAAGCGCCCTACCACTTTAGAGTAGGCGTTTTGGGTGAGCTCCCTCTGGAGGCTCGGAGAGGAGAGGAGCTTCAAAACCGCCTCCGCCAGCTCTTTTGGTGATTCAGGGGGAACCAAAACACCGTCTTTACCGTTTTCTATAACCTCAACCGTTCCGCCTACGGCCGTTGCCACAACCGGCACCTTTAAGAGCATAGCCGTAAGTATTACGCTGCCGAGCCCCTCGTTCCTCGAGGGCAGCACGAAGAGGTCGAGGGCCTTCATGTAGTTCGGAACGTCCTCTACAAACCCGTAAAGGGTAAAGTTACCGGTTAGCTCCCTCTCCTCTATCAGGGCTTGGAGCCTCTTCCTCAGCTTCCCCTCGCCGAAAACCACGAAGCGGGCAAAGGGGTACTCCTTCACAACCCTCCCTGCCGCCTCTATGAGGTTGGGGATATCCTTCTGGTGTGTGAGTGCGGCAAAGGAGCCGATTATCGGCTCTCCGCCGAGCTCCCTCCTTATCTGCTCAACCCTATCTGGGTCTACTGCACCGGCGAGGGAGGTATCTACCGCCGAGTAGATTACCTTCACCTTCCCCTTTAAAAAGGGGAGGCTGCTTTCAAGTACCCCCTTAACCGCCTTCGAGATTGCAACTACCGAGTCGGTGAGCTTGTACTTCAGTAGGGTGAGCCTGTTGAGCTTCGGCGGGTAGTCTACCCTCCTTGTGTAAACTACCGGCTTCCCGTGGAACTTCTTAGAGAGGGCGGCCAGGGTGTGGGCCTTGGCTGCGTGGGCGTGGACCAGCGAAAATCCCTTTGCCACCGCTCCGAGCCTGAAGAGGTCGGAGGTCTGGTTCCCCTTCAAGGGGATAACCTCCACCCCCAGCTCCCTGCAGCGGTTAAAGAGCCTGTCTCCCACCCGGCAGGCAACGGCCTGCCTAACGCCCCTTCTCTTCAGTCCCTCTACCAGGTAGAGGAGCTGCTGCTCTCCGCCTCTTAACCCTTTTTCCGTGTCTACGTGTAGAATTTTCACCGCTTCCACCTTAACTGTGGAATACCAAATTTTGGAGGAACGATGAGGTTTTCAAGGGCGTTTATACCTACCAAAAAGGAGTCTCCGGCCGATGCAGAGATACCGAGCCACAAGCTCCTTGTAAGGGCCGGTTTCATAAGGAAAGTGGCCTCCGGCCTCTACGACATTTTACCCCTCGGTGCAAGAGTTATCAGGAAGATAGAGCAGGTTATACGCCAGGAGATGGAGAGGGCCGGTGCGCAGGAGGTTATACTGCCCATTATGCACCCGGCCGAGCTGTGGCAGGAGAGCGGCAGGTGGGACGTTTACGGTAAGGAGATGATTAAGTTCAAAGACCGCCACGAAAGGGACTACGCCCTGGGCCCCACCGCAGAGGAGATGATTACAGACCTGGTTCGAAAGGAAGTGAAGTCTTACAAGGAGCTGCCCCTTAACCTCTACCAGATTGGCCGCAAGTTCCGCGACGAGATAAGGCCCCGCTTCGGCCTTATGCGCTCCCGGGAGTTCATAATGAAGGATGCCTACTCCTTCCACGCCTCCGACGAGGACGCCGAGAGGGAGTACTGGAATATGTTCGAAACCTACTCCCGAATCTTTAAGCGCCTCGGCCTTGAGTTTAAGGCGGTTGAGGCCGACACGGGCGAGATAGGGGGCAGTTTCTCCCACGAGTTCATGGTGATTGCAGATACCGGCGAGAGTAAGCTCGTTTACTGCCCCGAGTGCGGGTATGCCGCAAGCACCGAAAAGGCTCAGCAGGTAAGGCCGGAAGTTCCCCCGAACAGGGAAGGCGAGTTTGAGGCCGTGGAGGAGGTTCACACCCCGGGAATCAGGCGGATAGAGGAGGTCTCCCGGTTCCTCTCCGTTCCCCAGAAGCGGATACTCAAGCTCTTGGTTTACGTTATAGACGGAAGGCCCGTTGTCCTTGCCCTGAGGGGCGACAGGGAGGTTGAGGAGGCGAAGCTTAAAAAGGCCTTTAACGCCAAAGAGGTTCGCCTTGCAACCGACAAGGAGATAGAGGAGTTTACCGGTCAGCCCAAGGGCTACCTTTCGCCGGTCGGTTTGCCCCTGCCCGTTTACGCCGACTACTCGGTTATACCGATGGTTAACTTCGTTGCCGGTGCCGGAAGGGCCGACTACCACCTGAAGAACGTTAACTGGGGTAGGGACTTCAGCGTTGCAGAGTTCGTTGACGTTACCGAGGTAAGGGGAGGGGAGCCCTGCCCCAAGTGCGGCGCTCCGCTCGTTGAAAAGCGCGGCATAGAGGTGGGCCACATATTTAAGCTGGGAACCAAGTACAGCGAGGCCATGGGGGCCACCTTTGTGGACGAACAGGGCAACGAAAAGCCGATGGTTATGGGGTGTTACGGCATAGGGGTAACGAGGGTTATGGCCGCAGCCGTTGAGCAGGGTCACGACGAGAACGGGATAATCTGGCCTGTGGAGATTGCGCCGTTTGAGGTTATAGTGATACCCGTAAACGTAAAGAAGGAAGAGATAGTGGAGGCCGCCGAGAGGGTTTACTCTGAGCTTATGGAGGCCGGCTTTGACGTTCTCCTTGACGACAGGAACGCGCGGCCCGGCTTTAAGTTTAAGGATGCCGACCTTATCGGCATTCCCTACCAGGTTATCGTAGGGAAGAAGGCCTCTGAGGGGGTTGTGGAGCTTAAAATTAGAAGGAGCGGGGAGCGGCTCGAGCTTCCCGTTGATGGAGTTGTCGGAAAACTGAGAGAGCTTATCGGGAGGGGTTAGTCCCCTCCTTTTAAAGGGAGTTATGGCTTACCAGATAGAGCAGGATTTGACTGTAGGTATTGAGCACTTAAGGCCCTGGTCGTTTTCGAAGGTTCAGAAGGCCAAGCGGTGTCAGTATGAGTTCTTCTTCCGTTACGTCCAGAAGCTTGAACCCCTTGAAAGGGCAGACTTTTTAGTTCTCGGAAGCGGCGTCCACTTCGTTCTTGAAAACGCCTTAAACGCCGTTTTCCTGAGGCGTAAACCCCTTTCCAAGGAGCTTCTCCTCCACTACGCCCGACTCTACAAGGAGCAGGAGCCCCTTGCAGACCTAAACCGTATAGGTCAGTTCTTCCCGAACATACTCAAGTTTGTGAACGGCCAGCTCAGGCGGGTAGACAGGGGAGAGCTCAAGTTCTGGGAGCTTGAGCTTGCGGTAGACAGGGAGCTCCGCTGCGTTCCCTACGACTCAGGGGGCGTTTTCCTGAGGGGGAAGCTCGACTTCCTCTTCTCTAAGGGGGAGACCCTCTACATTGTGGACCACAAAACCAGCAGAAGCCACGACTTTGACAACCGGGTTAAGACCCAGCTCAGGTGGTACGCCCTGCTTGCGGCTGTTAAGTTCCCCCAGTTTCAGCGGTTCGCTTTAGAGCTTCACAACGTAAGGTACGGAACCGTTAAGAGGGTGGTCTTTTCGAGGCGGGAGATAGAGGCCTTCAAGGTGAAGCTCGTTCCCATAATCGAGAGCGTGGAAGAGGAGTTTTTGGGTAAGAGCTTCAGAGAGCTCACCCCGTCGCCTTCGGAGCTGAACTGCCGCTGGTGCGAGTTTAGGCACCTCTGCCCCGAGGCCCTCTCTTAGAAGTCGAAGTTGAAGCCGAAGTCGTCGAAGCTATCGCCGTCTCCCGGACCGAAGGGCTCCTCTACGCTGCTCTCTTCTTGAACCTCGAGACCCTGCTGCTGGCCCGGTTCCTCCTGGGGGCTCACCTGGGCCTCTTCAAGGTTCTCAAACCTTGTAAACTCCTTAATAAAGGCCAACCTGACCGTTCCGGTCGGGCCGTTACGCTGCTTGGCGATGATTATCTCCGCTATTCCCTCCTCTTCCGGGTCGGGCTTCTTCTTAACCAGGTCGGGCCTGTGGATGAACATCACAACGTCGGCGTCCTGCTCTATGCTACCGCTCTCCCTCAGGTCCGAGAGCTGAGGCCTTTTGTCTGCCCTGTGCTCAACCTGCCTCGAGAGCTGGGAGAGCGCTATAACGGGAACCCCCAGCTCTTTCGCCAGTATCTTGAGGGAGCGGGATATCTCCGATACCTCCTGCTGGCGGCTCTCGGTCTTCCTTATGCCCCTCATCAGCTGCAGGTAGTCTACGATTATGAGGTCGAGGCCCTTTTCCGCCTTGAGCCTTTGAGCTTTCGCTCTGAGGTCCAGGACCGATATGTTTGAGGTGTCGTCTATGTAAATCGGGGCCTCCTCTATCCGGCTGACGGAGTCGTGAATCTTCTCCATCTCCCTCTCGTTGAGGAAGCCGCTCCTTATCTTCGCGAGGCTTATCTTTGCGTCTTGGGCCACGAGCCTTGCGACAAGCTGCTCTTTAGACATCTCGAGGGAGAAAATTGCAACGCTCTTACCCTCGTTGACGGCAACGTTGTAGGCTATGGAGAGGGCAAAGGCGGTTTTACCTACCGACGGCCTTGCGGCAAGGATTATGAGGTCTGAGGGCTGAAAGCCCGACGTCATCTTGTCCAGCTCTACGAACCCGCTGGGAAGGCCCGTGACCATCTCTCTGCGGGTCATGAGCTCCTGGGTCTTCTTCACGAACTCGTAGAGGACGTCCTTTAGGGGAACGAGGGTGTTCGTGACCCGCTCTTCCGACAGGGAGAATACCTTCTGCTCCAGCTGCTCCAGCAGGTAGTCCGGGTCGGGTGCCTTCTGAATCGTCTCCTGGATGAAGTTGCCTATGTTGAATATCTGCCTGAGGAGGGCCTTCTCTTTGACCCTCTGGCACTCCGCTTCGAAGGTGTTCAGTGAGGGGGCTGCGTACTCTACGAGCAGGTTCAGGTGCTCCTCTCCCCCCACCTTCTCAAAGAGCCCCTTCTTTGCCAGCTCGTTCTTTATGAACGAGGGGGTTAGAAGCTCCTCCGGGTACCCTTCGGCAACTAAGTCTCTGAAGAAGCGAAAGAGGGTTCTGTGCCTTTCGGTGCTGAAGGCCTCGGGTTTTAAAAGCTCAACCCCCTTAAAGAGGGCCTGGGGGTCAAGGAGCATAGTCCCCAGAACCGCGTACTCACTCTCTAAGGCGATAAGTTCACTCATCTCCTCTCCCTAAGGGAGACTAAAATATAGTTAGGTGAGCCCCCTCTCTGCCAGCTCTACGGCCCTGAACAGGGCCTTGGCCTTGTTTACCGTCTCCTTTGCTTCAAGCTGGGGAACGGAATCTGCAACTATGCCGGCCCCCGCCTGGACGTAAACCTTGTTCCTCCGTACCACCGCCGTTCTTATGGCTATTGCCGTGTCCATGTTGCCGTCGAAGGAGAAGTAGCCAACGGCTCCTGCGTAAACGCCCCTTTCGGAGGGCTCCATCTCGTCTATTATCTCCATGGCCCTCACCTTCGGAGCTCCCGAGACTGTGCCGGCCGGGAAACAGGCCTTTAGAACGTCGAAGGCGTCTGCCCCCTCTTTCAGCTCTCCCACCACGTTTGAGACTATGTGCATTACGTGGGAGTAGCGTTCTATCACCATAAGGTCGGTCACTTTAACCGAGCCCACCTTTGCAACCCTGCCTACGTCGTTCCTTGCAAGGTCTACGAGCATTATGTGCTCTGCCCGCTCCTTTTCGTCGTTGAGAAGCTCCCTCTCGAGGGCCAGGTCTTCCTCCTTAGTTCTCCCCCTTCGCCTTGTGCCGGCTATGGGCCTTGTCTCTACCCGGCCGTTTTTCAGCCTTACGAGGACTTCCGGCGATGCCCCTACAACCTGGAAGTCTTGGTAGTCGAGGAAGTACATGTAAGGTGAGGGGTTAACGTGTCTGATGGCCCTGTAAAGGGTTAGGGGGTCTGCGTAGAAGGGCTTCTCGAAGCGCCTCGAGAGGACAACCTGGATTATGTCCCCGGCCCTTATGTACTCCTTCGCTCTCTCTACAGCTTTCATGAACTCTTCGTCTGAGAAGTTGACCACCCAGCCGCTCTGGGTTGGAGCCGGCTCGGTCTGGAAGGAGGCTCTTCCCTCCCTAAGGAGCTTCACAACCTCTCTGAGCTTCTCCTCTCCCTTCCTGTACTCGTTTTCCACTTCTCCCTTCTCGGTTGAGACGAAGGCGATTACCGAGATTTTGTGGGTGACGTTGTCGAAAACCACGAGAGCTTCCGGTATGGAGAAGACCATGTCGTACAGGAACGAGTCTTCCTTGTTCGGGTTGACGTTTACCCTGGGCTCGAAGAACTTAACGGCGTCGTAGGCCAGGTATCCGAAGAATCCCCCCCAGATTTCCGGAAGCCCTTCGACTTTATAGGGCTTTACCGTTTTGAACACCTCCCTCAGGAGCTCCAGGGGGTCGGTCTCTACCTCTTTTACCTCTATGCGGCCGAGCCGGTTTACCTCTCCGAACCGCTCTTTGCTCTTAACGGTTACGAGCCTGCCTATTCCGATTATCGAGAAGCGTCCCCACTTCTCTCCCCCCTCTACGCTCTCCAGGAGCATGTTGGCGCCAACCCCCTTCAGCTTTATGAAGGCCGAAAGGGGGGTGTCGAGGTCTGCAAGTAGCTCTGTATGGAGGGGGAACAGGTTGTAGCCCCGGGCGTGAAGCTCCTTTACCTGGTTGAGGGTAAGCATCCTCTCCTCCTTGAAATCTCTACCTTGAGAGTTTAACCTCTATC
>NC_014917.1 GCF_000185805.1 Thermovibrio ammonificans HB-1 | reverse complement strand
CTTTACAGGAGAAAGAGTTTGGAATTTCCGAAGCCTTTAGGGCTTTTCAGTTTTTGTTCCGTCTCTCTCTGAAGTCGTTTATTCTGTTTTTCACAAAGCTTTTTTGCAAAGAAAGGTGGCTGGTTGCCTTCTCTAAGGCAACCAGCCTTTTCTATTTCTGCCCGCAGGGTTTGAGGGGAGTTCCTCTGCTTGGGGGGACTGCTCTGAAACCCTATAAAACTCACGAGGAGGTGGAAGATGGCTATGGTAGTTGCAGGCGTAGGAAGGCTTGTAAAGGACTGCGAGGTCAAGGAAGTTAGCGAGAAAGCTAATATCGTTAAGTTCTCTATCGCCGTTGATAGAGATAAAGAGAACGCTGACTTCTTTGACTGCTTTATGTTCGTGAGCAAGAACAGCAAGTTGTCTGAGTACCTCAAGAAAGGAAAGGCCGTCTTTATCAGTGGTTCTCTCCAGCAGGAACGCTGGGAGAGCAAGGACGGCCAAAAGAGGAGCAGGGTTGTAATCAAGGTTGATAACCTTCAGCTCCTCGGTGGGAACGGTAAAAGTGGGAGCAAGAATGAAGCTCCCACGGTAGAGGAAGTAGAAGAAGATTTTGAGTTTTAGTTTTAGGGCGGCCTGCCCGCCCTTCCTCTCTCTTTCAGGGTTTCAGGAGAGCTTCTGGAGCTCCGGGGGCTGTTCTGAAACTCTGAAAATCAATTAGAGGAGGTGGAAAATGGAAAGGAAGCTCTGGGAGCTGGTTGAGAAGGTCAATAAGGAGTTGGATAACCAAGGCTTCAAGGTTATCCAGAAAATTGACAGAGGTAAGAGGGTTTTGTACGGCTTCTTACCTCAAGCTGTCTTTGACAGCATGAATAAAGTTTTTGGCCCTGAAAACTGGGGCTATGAAATCCTTGACTCTCAGGTGCAGAGCCTTGAGGGCAAGGGAATGAACTCTTACGCATTCGTGAGAATAAAGGTGTGGATTAAGGACGGCGACGTTATCGCCTCCAGAGAGGCGTTTGGAGGTAGTAGAAACGATAACGTTGGTGATGCTCTGAAAGGAGCAATTACCGACGCCGTCCAGAAAGGGCTTGCTATGCTTTCCGTAGGCCGAGTGGCTTACGAGGGGGAGCTCGGCAAGTTCTACGACTGTTATAACAGGATAGCAGAGAAGCTGAAATCAGGCGACTCCGCTATTAAGAAGGCGTATGCTGAATTTACAAAGGAAAATGGACTCGGCCGACTAAGGGAGTGGCCATTGTCCAAACTACTGGAGTTTTGCGAAGAATACAAGATTAAGTAAGTATGCTGGGCGGGCCTGTCCCGCCTTTCCCTCTCAAGGTTTCAGGCAAGCCTCTGCGGGCAGAGCGGGGGTTTGTTTGAACCCTTGAAGAAATCAAAGAGGAGGTGGAAGATGATGCTTGCGAAAGCGGTTGAAAAAGTAGGACTTATCAAGAAGGCCCTTGAGGAGATTAAGGAGAGCGTAGAGGCTTCTCCTGAGATTGAGGTGAAGTGGAGGAAGGAGGAGTTTAAAAATTTAGCGAGTGCCCAGTCTTGGTACGAAGGCTGGGATAGCTGTTGTGCGAGCTCCACGCACCTCGTGAAGTATTTTGTCGTTTACGACAACGGGACCTCTACCCAGGTGCCGTACGGGTACTACTATCAGGGGTATGCGGCAAACCATACCCCTGATGTTGAAGAAAAAGCCGACGTCTATGTCGGCGACTTTCTTAATGAGAACGCTATTGCCGTAGTCCGCTATGACTACGATTACTCTGAATATGAGGACTACGGCAATGGTGAGGAAATTACAGTTTATCTCCCCGAGTACGCTCCAAGGGGAGAGCTTGAGTATGAGATAGTGGAGCGTATCAAAGAAGTTCCGGTAGAAAAACTCTACGAAATCCTCGCCCGTCTGGTGTAGGCCGGACAGGCCGGCCTTCTCCCTCTACTTCACTCCCACCAAAACTTTCCCAGAGTTCAGGAGAGCTCCTCTCTAAAGGGGGGTTGTTTTGAATTCTGGGAAATCAAATGAGGAGGAGGAACATGAAGACTTCAGAGCTTCCTGCCACTTTACTTGTTCTCCTGAAGGTAGAAGACGAAGACGACCTTGCATTGCTCCTTTTGCTTTGGAGCTTTGCGAAGGTTGGGAGGACTATATCGGAAGATGTAGCCAAGCTCAATTAGGGCGGTTCTACCGCCCTTCCCATTTCGGGCTCTGCTGGGCTTCTCAGGTGCGTGGGGAGCCGAGCTGAACCCGAAAGAAATCAGTAAGGAGGTGGAAGATGGTAGAGAAGTTTTTTGAAGCACTCTCTCAGGTGGATTCTCCCGCTTACATTGAGCTTCCTTTGAGCAAAGAGGAGTGGGAGAAAGCTACGCCTGTGAAGAAGGGCGTGGTAGCGTTCCTCTACGCTCTGTGGAGAGCAGGCTGGGACATTAGGAAAGTTTATGAGGGGTGGTTTTACCCTGGATATGAAGTCCCCAGTCTGCTGAGAATTGAGGAACTCCCCGGAAAAGAACTCTGGGTTACTTTCCTTTGGAGAGGGGAAAAAGAGAAGTTTGAGCTTATCTTCAACGAGCCTCTTCCCTTTCCGAAGAGCGTTGAGGACTATGCCGACAGATTCCCCTCTCTCGTTAATGAGCTTAAAGCGGCACTTCTTTTTCTTTAGGGCGGCCTGCCCGCCCTTCCCCCTCTAAAGGTTCAGGTAAGGCTCTACCCTACGGGGCTTTACCTGAGCCTTTAACCAAATCAAGGAGGAGGTGGAAGATGGCCGTAAAGATGTCAAGAACAAAGCTCCTCAGAACTCTCAGGAACTTTGAGGGTAAGTGCGATGTTGCAAGGGAGCTGAGGAGGGAGCTCCGCAAAAAGAGGCTCTCTCCAGAGGAGGCCCTAAAAAGGCTTCTGGTAGCACAAACAGTAGAGACTCCCAAAAAGCAAAGCTCCCCGTCTGAGGGAACGCTCCTCCAGCTTGGGGAGTGGAAGGTTTTTGTTGAGGAGGTGGACGAGGTAAGGGTTCACCCGAGACCCGAAGACTTCAGGCCGGAGGTCTGGGTGAATAGGAAAAACAAGACTGCCCGCGTAAGAGTTTATGCGGGCAAGTATGAGAGCACAAACCACCTCAACCGCCTCACCTACGAGCTTGACGCAAAGCCTACGGAGAATGGCTTTGCAGTTCTTGTTCGCTACACTCTCTACCGTAGTGGGCTTGACTTCGGCAGGTGGAGAGAGTTCTCCTACCTTGCTGGCTACGACGACGGCTCAAGTTTCGTGGAAAGGGTTTCTCCACAGGTTCAAACCGTGGAGGAAGCCCTTGAATGGCTGAAGCCCGCCGAGGTTAAAAAGGCCGAAAGAGAAGGAAGGCGGGTTTACAGGCAGGGGGACGTCTTCTTTGTGGAGCTAAAGAGCAAAAGGAAGAAGATTACCGACTACTCCCTGCCCGAAAACCACCGGGCTGTGGTGGGCGATGATGGGACGGTTAAAGTCGTTCACCACGAGCACAGCGTCTTAATTCTCCCCCACCCTCACTTTAAACCGGTAGTGAGGAAGGTCATAGAGGGAAGGAGAGTTCGGAGAGTGTGGGATTAGGAAAGAGAGCCCGCCCTGTGCGGGCTTTTTTGTTTTTCGGGCCTTCAGGGGAGGCTCTGCCGGGGCTTGCCTTGAGGGTCTGAAAAATCAAGTGAGGAGGTGGAATATGGCTGTAAAGGTTGTTGAACCCAACGACTACCGCTACAAGAACGGAAAAACCCGCTCTCAGGCGGGTAAGGAGCTCCTGAGGAAGGCCGAGATACTTGACGAAAGCCTTGTCGCCCCTGGGACTTACCGGGTCGTTTACGACGGCAAGGAGCACACGGTTCGCTACGATGGGAGCTCCTGGTCCTGCGACTGCGAAGACCAGAGGAGCAGGGCCAAGGGGGGCTGCAAGCACATCTGGGCCGTCTATTGGGCAATGGCGGCCGGAGTTATAGAACCCCCCGAGGAGCTCCCGAAGAAGGTGAAGCTCTCAGGTGGGCCAAAGGCCTCTGCGAAAGCAGAGGTCAAAACTGAGGGCTTCGTAGGCCCTCAAAAGGGGCAGTTATTAACTGCCCTGAAGCTCAACAAGAACGCTTTACTCAAAGGCCCCACCGGAACGGGAAAAACCGTTCTGGTGAGGGAAGTAGCCAAGGAGCTGGGCTACAAGCTGGGCTACGTAGCAGGTAGCGAAAGCCTCCAGGACATAGACTTCCTTGGGGCTTTCGTGAAGAAAGGAGACTCTATTGAGTGGGTGGACGGGAAGCTCACAAAGGCTTTCCGCCTTGCCCAGAAGGGGAGGGTAATCCTGTTCATAGACGAAATTAACAGGATACCCTCAAAGCATCTCAACATTCTCATTGGAGTTATGAACCCGTCAGGCGGGAAGTACACTCTCTACAACCACCTGACGGGGGAAACGATTGAGGCCCCGATTGAGAACCTCAGGTTCATCGGGGCGATGAACGAGGGCGGGGCGTATCAGGTTCACCCCCTTGACCCCGCCTTGATGAGAAGGTTTGAGTCAAAAATTCAGTTTTACTACCTGCCTCCTGAGCTTGAGGCAGGTCTAATCGTTAAGAGGACCGGCCTCTCAAAGGAAGTGGCCGAGAAGATGGTCAAGGTGGCCAACCTCCAGAGAGAGGCCGTAAAGAGGGGAGAGTACGACTTCCCCCTTGACACAGCCAGCCTACTCAACTGGGCTGAGATGGTAGTCAAGGGAGGGCTTTCCCCTGAGGAGGCCGCCGCCTGCACGTGGCTGTACGGCCTCGTGGGGGCGGAGATGGACGGAACCCCCAACGAGGAGCAGGTGGCAGGCCTGAAGAAGCTGATTGAAACCGTCTTTTAGAGGGGCGGCCTGCCCGCCCCCTTTTTATTCAGGGCTTGAGGAGAGCTCCGATAGGGAGCTGTTCTGAGGCTCTGAAAAAACTCAAAGAGGAGGTGGAAGATGAAGGTAGCAGAGTGGACTCTTGAGAGCTGGAAAGGGGAAAGAGGCCTCTACCTTGAGGAGGCCGGGAAGCTGTGGGGGTGGAAGCTCCCTATTGAGGAGCAAATCCCCCACTTAAAAGGAATAAGGAGCTTTGCGAAGCTCCTTCAGGGCCCCGGCAAGAGGATAGTCGTCCGCTTCAAGGACGACGAAGGGGCTCCCGCCTACTACCATCCGGAACACAGGGTTGTAGCGATTTGCTACGGCGGTAAGTGGCGGGAGCCGATAGAGAGGTTTGAGTGGTGGGCCGAGGCAATGGTGGCCCACGAAATCGGCCACGTCAGGTTTACCCCGTCGGACTGGGAGGTATTTCCAGTCTGGAACCTGATTGAGGACAGGAGGATAGAGGAGAGCATGGCCTCTATTCTTCCGAAACTGCGGGCAGGATTTGAAAAAGTAGCCCGCTGGGCCGTTGACAACCTCTACTCCATCTCAATCGGTTCGGGAGAGGAGCTTGCCTACCCCGCCTGCGTGGCCTTTCACTGGTGGGGAGCGGAGCCGACCGTTGAGAGCCTTGAGGAGGCTCTGAGTAAGGAAATTTCCGTCAAGGAAGTAAACGGCTACGGAGTGGAGGAGTTCTTAAACGACCTCTACCTGCTGGTTAGGGAGGCAGTAGGGCTTGCGGGTAAGAAGGGTGGAGAGAAACTAATCGCCCTCTACAAGGCCTGCAAGCTCTTTCAGGCAAAGTACTTCCCCGTTGACGGCGGCCGTCTCTCCTTCCCCTCTCTGGGGGAGCTGGTAGATGAGGGCGGAAAACTCTCCCCTGAAAAGTTAGGGGAGGTTAAAGTCCCCGATTCGGCCGTATTCGGGGAGTTTGGAGAGAGAGGAAAGGAGCTCCGCCCCCTTGCCGACGACGAAATGTCCCCCGGGGAAGCCCGAACAGAGAGGGAGAGGGCCGACATGGCAGAGAGCTTCTGTATGGGGAGGTACAACTCCGTAGAGGAGATAGAGAGGGCGATAGGTGAGGGGTGGATTGCCGACTCCCCTTCAGTTCCCTCCATCTCCCGTGGAGTTCTCAGGAAGTTTCTCTCCTTCTTCCCCCCTGCCGATAGAGGCAGGAGGTATGCCGAGGAGGGAACGAGGCTTGACGTGAGAAGATTTGTCAGGGGCTACGAGGACTTTTTCGTAGCTCCAAAGAGAGCTCCTGCTCCCTACTGCATTGACGTAGTGGTGGACGGGAGCGGGAGTATGAGGTGTATAGAGAGCCTTCACAACGAGGACGGAGAACACGCCTACGTGAGGAAGATTCTCAGCCTCCTGAAGGAGGCTGAAAAGGTGAGCAACTTGCGTTTCAGGGTTATGCTGACCGTGGATTACTCTAAGAAGCCCTTGTTTATCAAGGGCGATTACGAGGGGAAGTGGTCGGAGCTTGCCTTCTCCTTCTACCCCAACGGCTGGGTAGAGAACTTCCGCTCTGCCGTTCCCCATTTAAGGAGTAAAGTTATCCTTGTAATCACGGACGGCTGCTTTGTTGAGAGAAAGGACGTAGAGGCCATCAGGGAGCTTGCGAAGAAGAAAACCCTCATCGGCCTCTACGTTCAGGGGGAGCACGGCTACCCCTACGAGGAGGTGGCAAAGTACATGGAGAACTTCCACAGGTTCCTGCACCTCAAGGACGAAAACGACCTGTGGAAGGTAGGGAAAGTGTTGGCAAGGTTTATCAGATAGGGGCGGCCTGCCCGTCCCTCTTTTCTCTGGAGCGAGGCGGGCTTTTCAGATGGGAGAGTCCGTCTGGCACCAGAGGAAAATCATTAAGGAGGTGGAAGATGGTGAAAGAGGCGGGCAGGCCTGAGCCCAGAATTATCGTTCTGGGCGAAGAGGAAGTTGACTTACAGAAGGCGGGTGAAGAAGCCGCAAAAGAAGTGAGGAGGTGGGAACTCTCCCGCTTCCTCACCGCTATCGCCACCATTGCGGTGGCGATAGTTGAGAGTTTTGACCATTAGGTTTTGAGGGGGCTTGTCCCCCTCTCCCCCTAACAAATCGGGCTTTGAGGGGAGGTTCTGTTCCTGCGGGCAGGATTTCCTCTGAACGCCTGAAAATCAGGAGGAGGTGGAAGATGGAGTGGAGAGAGAGAGTCAAGAGACTTGCGGGCAGGTATAAGGCCCGCTGTTATTACGAGACTAACCCTTGGGACTACGAACAAGAGAGGGTGGAATGGGAGATAACCCTACCCTCTGGAAAAGTTTTGACTCTCAGGCGGAGCTACTGGTTGAACGGTAGCCCCACTTTTGAGGTTAGACGTTAATCAAGGAGGTGGAAGATGGAAGCAGTTGAAGGCCGTATCTACAAGTGCCCCAAATGTGGGGAGTTTGCCGTTAAGGTCAGTTGGACCATCAGCGGGGAAAACAAAAAAGCTAAATGCGAGTCCTGCGGTTGGGTAGAGTACGGCTACGTTGAGGCGTACCTTGACCTTGAGGACTACAAGTAAACCAGCCCGCCCTGTGCGGGCTTCCCCTTTAAGCTCTCCGGAGAGGCTCTCCGGGGCTTGTCCTGAGAGCTTAAACCAAAATCAAGTGAGGAGGTGGAAGATGAAAGAGCTCTTTGAGAAGGTAGTTGAGAAACTCTCTGAAAGGGCACAGGGAGAGAGGGAGCTCTCCTACTCAGAGGGAGCCGTGGGCATTAGTTCTCTCCTCTACTGCCCGATTAAGTGGGAGCTGAGGCAGAAGTATCCAGACCTCAGGGCAGACTCCCTTGAGATTGAGGACGGCTACCTCTTTGAGAGGGAGTTCAAGGCCGTTCTCAGAGAGATGTTCGGAGAGAGCTTTGAAGAAGAGAAAGTGCTCCCTCTGGAGATTGAGGGAGTAAAGATTGAAGGCCACCTTGATACCTTCATTGAGCTCCCCGGCAAAGTCGTCGGGATTGAGCTGAAGCACACGAAGATGACTTTCGTGAGCGATAGGTTCCCCTACCGGAACCTTGACGAAGTTCCGAAAGTTGTCTTTGACGAGGACTGCACGGTTTACCTGCCAGCCCACTACCTAAAGCAGGCGGGCATGCAGAAGTTTGTCCTGCAAAAGCTCTACCCCGACAAAGAGGTAGAGCAGTATTTGTTTGTGAAAACCCTCCTCAAGGTGAACGGCAGGCACAAAAAGGTTTACGTCGTCAGGGAAGTGCCCGCCGTTAGCGAGGAGGAGTTTAAGGAAATCGTCAGGAAGTTCCGGGAGGAAAGAGCACCCCGCTACCCGTGGGAGTGCTCTTACTGCGTTTTCAAGGACGCAGGCCTTTGTCCCGGAATAGAGTGGAAGGGGGAGGAGAAAGAGTCTCCCCTTTCAGAGGAGGCAAGGGAGCTCCTAATCAGGTATCAGAAGCTATCTGAGGAGCTCAAAGAGGTTAAAGGCCTCCTCAGGAAAGAGCTCTCCGGCCCTGCCAAGTGGAACGGCAAGACGATTGGCTGGGTTGAGAGGGAGAGGCAGAAGTGGAACTCCGGGAAGGTGTGGGAGATAGTGGAGAAGCTCTCCCTACCCAAGGAGGAGTTTTTCAGCCTTGACTGGCGGAAGTACCGCCAGTTTGAGAAGGCCCTCAGGCAGGCAGGAATTGACCCCGACAGGGAAGGCCTGAGGGAGATTGAGAGGAAAAGGGAATTTGTCCTTTAGGGGGCCTTGCCCCCTTCTGGGCCGTCGTAGAGGGGTTGGGGGAACTTACCCTCTTCAGGGCAAGGGATAGGGAAGAAGCCCTGAAGGTTAATGAAAGCTAATGGTTAGCAGATGTCCTAATCTCTCACTCTCACCAGTAGCAGGTGGGCTATTCCAACGTAGAGCCAGAAAACCAACCCCTTTAAGGGCCCGCCTCCCGGCCTCATTCCTGCAACTGCCTCAAGGAGTGCAACTGCAATTTCAGCCCTCATGTTTCACCTCCTCTGCGATTAGAAGCTCCTTCCACCTCTCCCTGCACTCCGGGGAGAAGACCTCCCAGCCCATCTTTCCTTCACAGACGCAGCAAATTCCCCAGAATACCTGGGAGAGCTTCATGGCCGTCTCCCTTACCGGAAGCCCTGCTCTTTTTGCAAGCTCCTCTCCGAATAATATAAGGAACTCCGAGCCTTCAGGTCTCTCTCTGTTCAGGGAAAGGTAAATTAGGTCAACGACGAAATCTTCAACTGCTTTTTCCGGAAAACGGGGTATCGGAACCTCTAACCCGAAAATCTCTCTGAAGTAACAGGAGAGGAACACCCACCTGTTCTCCATGGCCTCAATCACTCTATCGGTAATGGCAACCGATAGACCGACTGCTCCGGCAGTTGACTTCGAGGTCGTCTTTTCCTCGAGCTTCTCGAGCAACTGGACGGTTTCTCCTCTCACCGTAATCGTCTTCTTCATTACCTCTCCCCCAAACAGCGTTCTGCTGCAACAGAGTAGGCAGGGTTGTAGGAACAGGTCTCAATCTTCTCTGCGGGCAGGATTTTCTTTGCCCTCTCGTAGTCTCCCGGGGACACCGTTATCACCCACTCCCCTTCTACCACCTTACTGAAGGCCTCTTTCATTCTGAGGGCCTCTCTGAGCCCTTCCTCAAGCCCCCCGTCAACGGGAGACTCCATTACCAGAACCTCGTCGGGGGTGGCAAACACCACCGCTGAGGCCTTCTTCCCGAACTTCTCTACCTCTGCTACGTAGATGGGGATTTTTACCCTCTCTCCAATCATTTTCCACCTCCTACTAACGCTACCTTTGGAGCTCTCCTTTCTTCTACCTTCTTCGGTCTGCCGTTTAACTCCTCAAAGGAGGATATGGGCTCGTTGAGCCACTCTATTCTCTCCTCAGCCTGCCTGAGGAGACGCTCAAAGGTTTCTTCCAGCCTGTTCAGAAACTTCAGTAGCTCCTTAAAGGCTTCTTCTCCCTCCCACTCCTGCTCTCCGACGGGAAGTTCCAGCTTCTCCCTCAGGTTCTTGAAAATAGTAAACTTTACTGCGACAAACAGGCTGTCGTACGTTGTTACATAACTGTCGGTTTCGTAGCTTTCGTTAACGTCCAGGTAAAAGCGGATTGAAGGCCTCACCGCAAGCAGTAGCTCCCTGAACTTTCTAATTCCTTCAAGGGAAATGGCAAACTTATCCCGTGCCTCCTCAACGGCCCTGACGTTAAAGCTGGAGTCAACAATCGGGCAGGCCTTGTTGCAGTAGTTAAAGTAGCCGAAAAAGCTGCGGTTTTTATCACCGTCGGGTTCTTCAACCTTAACCTTTTTTGCTCCTTTGACTATTTGAGCAAAGGCTTCAATAAGCTCCTTCCGCCACTTCAGAGCCATCTTCCACCTCTCCACCTTCACCTCACACCTCCTAACCGCACCAGCTGCTTGCAATCGGGCAGGGAGGAAGTTCTAAAGCCTCAATCGGGTTCTCCTTCCTCCATTCCCAGCCTCTACACTGCCCGCAGAGGGAGCAGACGAGTTCCGCCCCCTCTGGCGTCCACCACTCAAGGGTTATCTCTATTCCAGAGTTTGACTCTGCCACTTTTTCACCTCTCCTCTTGCGTAGTATTCGGGTTTTTTCCTTTCGGCTTCAACCTCTCCGAGGGCCTCTTTAAAAGGCCTTGCAAAGTCAACGCAGGCCTTGCCCTTGAACCCGACGGTCTCTATCTCAACGCTCCCGTCGGGCCTTACCACCACTATCATCTTCTCCTTCACCTCTTACCTCCCGACCTCAAGGATTAGAGAGCCGTCCTTGGCTCTCTTTGTGTAAACCGAAAGCCCTTTCTTGCGGGCTTCCCTTGCAACCAGCTCCTTGACGTACTCCTCCTCCAACTTGAGGAGCTCCCTGAAGTCTCCCCAGTTTCCGCCATAGTTGTCGTAAACCAGGCTGCCGTCCTCCTCAACCACTACCGGGTACCTCCACCCGGGTAGCTTCACGGCAAGCCCCCTGTGGGTTGAGGAAAACAGCCTTACCTCTGCGTTCTCCTTTACCTCAAGGCCGAGCCTGCGGGCAACGGCCTTAAAAAGTTCTTTGTCCTTTATCTTTACCTTCATCTTTACCGTGTGGCTCACCTTTTGCCTCCCTCTATGCCGTTTTCACCACTCAACCTAATCCGTCCTTCTTCACTTGTCAAGCCTTTTGACGGGCAAAAAGCAGTCTAATTGACTTGACAACCATAATTATAGGGAATATCATAGTAGATGAGCAGACAAGGAGGCGGCGATGGCAAAAATCCTGGTAAAGGACTTTGAACTCTGGAGAGCTCCCAGAGAGGAGCTCAAGGAGAGGCTGAAGGAGGCAGGACTGCCCCCGATGAAGGACTGGGCCGTCTCAAGGGCAGTCCTCTACGCGACCAGAGACCTGGATAAACAGGTTTCCGACTACGGGCAGGTAGTCGGAAAGAAGATAAAGGTGGGGGACAGGGAAAAGTTCCTAATCGGCGTCCTTGCGGGCAGGTTCGTTCCCGCCTTTGAGGTAGTCGCCGACGAGGAGAGCTACGAAATCTCCCCGCTCACCGACGACTACCAGCTCCTTACCCACCTTTTGGAGAGGTGGGAGAGGAAGCTCTCCTATTACAGGGACACAGTGAGCTCAAGGGAGATTTCCGAATACACGGCCGTCAAAGTAGTTCCTCACCTTTCGGGCTACTCCGTGGCCAAGAACACCTACATCGTGAAGGAGAGCCCGAAGCTCGATGCCTTTGCCGAAATCGTCAACTCCTACTCCCCTGCAATCTTCCTCTTTGACTACGGGGAGAGGCAGGTTGACGTTATCGGAGAGAAGCTCAGGGAGAAGGCAAGAAGCCTTGCCGGAAGGGCTAAGAAGACGGTCAGGGAGCTTGAAGAGCTTCTGACCACCTTGGAGTTTCTGCAGCATGAAGGCTTTGAGTTCGCAGAGGAAATAGCTCTTCTGAGGACGGAGGTAGCAAAGCTCAGGGCCAAGAAGAAGGCCCCGAAGATAGCAAAGCTAAAGAAATAGGAGGTGTGTCGTGAGAAAAATTATAGGAAAAGTTGCCGCCAACTACCCGGTTATCTGGGTTCCCACCGTTGAGTACGACAGGTTCAGGGACGCCCTTGCCTCTGAAGTTGAGGAGAGGTTAGAAGGCTTCTCAACCTACTGCTGGGACGTTGAGCGGGGAATTTCAGAGTGGGAAGGAGAGGGCTGGAGTGAGAGGGAGCCCAACCAAGACCCCCTCTCCCCGATAGTTTTCGGGAAAAACAGAGAGCAGGCCGTTATTATTCTCCTTGACTTTGACAAGTTCCTCTCCTCCCCCGAGGTTCTCAGGGCCCTTCTCAACGCCGTTTCTGAAACCGAGGGAAGACTGGTCTCCTTCGTAATCGTCTCCCCCAACCTCTCTGCACTACCGCCTGAGCTTGAGAGGTACACAACCGTTGAGGAGTTTGAGCTTCCGACTGAAGAGGAGCTTCTTAGTGTTCTCAAGGACATCTGCGAGGTTAACGAGCTTCCCCTTCCCGAGGACGCCGAGGGTATTTCCCGTGCAGGCAGGGGACTCACCCTCTTTGAGTTCTCCCGTGCCTGCACCCTCTCTGTGGTGGAGACGGGGGAGGTAAAGAGGGAGTTTATTCTCTCCCAGAAAGAGCAACTGGTGAGGAAGAACCCAGTCCTGGAGCTCTACCACCCCGAAAACCTTGACGAAATCAAGGGCCTTGAAAGGGCAAGGGAGTTCATAAAGAAGATGGCCACCAGCGGCCTTGGAAGGGGAGTTCTCCTTTTGGGAGTCCCGGGAACGGGAAAGAGCCTCCTTGCCAAGTCTATCGGCAAGGAGCTGGGGCTTCCAATTGTCAGCCTCAACTTTGAAGCCGTCTTTGACCGCTTCGTCGGGAGCTCCGAACAGAGAATTAGAGAGGCTCTTAAAGTCATTGACGCAATGGCTCCCTGTATAGTCTTCATAGACGAGATAGAGAAAGGCCTTTCTGGCCTTGCCTCCTCAAACTCAACCGACGGGGGGACGACTGCGAGAGTCTTCGGGAGCTTCCTCAAGTGGCTCAACGACAGGACCAGCGACACCTACGTTATTGCCACGGCCAACGACGTCTCAAAGCTCCCCCCCGAGTTCCTGCGGGCAGAGAGGTGGGACGCAATCTTCTTCGTTGACCTCCCCACTGAGAAGGAGCTTGAAGAGCTCCTTAGCTATTACTGCTCCGTCTTCGAAGTTGAGAAAACCCTCTCCCCCTCAGAGCTTGCAGGCTGGACGGGAGCAGAGGTAAAGAGCCTTTGCAGGACGGCAAAGGCCCTCGGCATAGACCTCAAAGAGGCTAAAGAGTTCGTAAAGCCCCTTTCGGCCACGATGGGGGAGAAGATTGAGAGGTTGAGGGAGTGGGCCTCTGCAAGGTGCGTTCCCGCCTCTAAAGAGGCCCGCTCCTTTAAGAAGGAAAAGAGGAAAGTTGCCAAGGCAGTTAAGGTGGGGCGTTAGTGCCCCGCCAATTCAAAGAGGAGGTAAGACGTGGAGGAGCTTCTGAAGGTGGTTAAGGAGAGGAAGCCCGACTACTCCTCGGACTACCTTGAGGTCTGGAGAGTCGGGGAAGATAAGAGGGTGTACAGGCAGTTCATCAGGGGAGCGAAGGGCGGAAGGGTTCCCCTGTGGACGAGGGTTCAGGTGAGAGAAAAGGAAGGCTGGAAAACGGTGTTTGAAAGGAGGGAGATGTGAAGACTGCTACAGGAGTTGACAGGGCAACCCTTGAGGAGGTCGTAGATGTTCTCCGTGCAGCTGCTCACCCTTTGAGGCTGGCTGTTCTCTTTCTCTTGAAGGAGCGGGGAGAGACCTGGCTGACGGAGCTCTACCTGAGGCTCGGCGTTCCCCAGAGCAGTCTGAGCCAGCACATTAGTTGGCTCAGGGGTGCAGGTCTTATCAGGAGGCGTAGGAAGGATAACAGGTGCTACTACGCTTTGACTCCTATCGGAGCTTCAGTCCTGGAGGCTGTCGAAAAGATACTGAAGGAGGTGGAGAAGTGAAAAGGTTTGCTGTGGCTCTTACGGTTCTTGCAGTTTCTCTTACGGCAGCTCCCGCCGGGGCAGAGGAGGTAGTCCTCTCCGGCGGAGTTAAGGGGGAGCTTCACCTTGTGAAGGAGAAGACCGAAAATGTGAAGGTTTACAGCCTGACCGTTAAGAGGGGAAGAGTAAAGGAGACTTTTAAAGTCTATCGGGTGGGAAAACTCTACTTTGCGGAACCGACGGCGATGGTGAAGGAGGGAAAGTTTTTCCTGCCCTATCCTGCGGGCAGGGTAAAGACGGAGGTAAAACCGTTCTCTCCGGAGGAGCTTTCCGACTTCAGACGGGCCTACTCGTCCTTTGTTGCGGCCGCCGGATTGCGGGAGCCTGATACCGGGAAACCGAAGCTCTACGTTGTTTTTGACCCCCTATGTCCGTACTGCGAGAGGGCGGTTAGGAGCGGAGAGATGAAGAAGCTCATGGCCTCTTACGACCTGAGGGCGGTTCCTTTCCCTGTTCACGGGAAGCTCAGCGAGAGGATAGCCGCATGCCTTCTGAAGAAGGCAGAGGAGGAAAGAGCTCCCTTTGAGAAGGTCGTCGCGGAGTGGTTCAAGGACTCTCCTCGCGAGAAGCGGGAGCTTCTCAATTCCTGCGGGCAGAATCTCTCGAAGGAAGAGCTCATTCTCCGGAAACTCTCCAGAGAACTCCGCTCCCTTGAGATTACGGGCACACCGACCTTTATCTACTCCGACGGCACAATCTCTGTAGGGAAACCGGAGGCGAAAGATGGGCGTTAGGGTGAAGGTGAGGAAAACAAAGCTGGAGGTTGTAAGGGGAGATTTCTCCGGCAGAGAGGCCACGGTCGATTACGCCGTCGGCCTCTCTATTTACTCCCTTTTCTCGGTTCTCACAGGAGGTAGGCCTGTTGACTTGGACTTCTGTCTATCCGACCAGGAAACTGCCGAGTTTTGCGATAAACTTAAAAGAGAGCTTCTCGACTTCAGGAAAAAGGTGGATAGGGTCAGTTTCGTCGAGGGAGGTGAGCGATGATAAGGGCACTGAAGCTCTTCTGGCTGATTTTCAAGTACTCGGTGATTTTTGTAATTCTTCTGATTGAAATGTTTGACGAGTGGGGCGACGCCTCTGAAATCGTTGAGAGGCGCCAGAAGTTTTACCGCGGAGATATTGAAGAGGCTATCCTCCACGGTGAGTCCTGGTAGGCTATGTTATTTTGAAGATACATAAATACAAGAGGTATGCCAGGAACAACACATATGGGACTACTACTCTTCTCCTCTCTCTTCTGATGACTATTTCGGCCAGGTTTTTCAAGGCCTCCTCCCTTGCCTCAGGGTGAAAGCTGATTATCCGTTCAACTTCCCTCTCCATGTCCGGGTGGCGTCTGAAGAGCTCAGGGGTGATGCGAAGCAACCTTTTGCTTCCCTGCTGCACTGTCAGCTGCTCTTTGAAGTGGTCGTATATAAATGCGGCGAATGCTCCTACCAGGATTGCAAGAACCTCGAAATAGGTACACATGTCCTCCTCCGCTACGAAAGGGCGGTTCTGGTTAGAAGTTGCAGGGTTATAAGTTCTTTCCTCGTTACTGCGTAGTACCTGTCCGCCTTCAGGAAGCTCCTGCCTCCCCTTCTTGAGAGGGTTATCGGTCCAAATCTGGCCGGATACATGTCTTCTATCCTTATTCTATCCGTTAGGTCCTCTGCCATGGATAAAAGGAGGTGTTTCTGGTTGATTACGGCAACCTCCTCGAAGTTCTCAACGGTTTTGAACGTCAGCTTTCCTTTATCGGCCTGGCACACGAGTATGTCGAGGTCTCTGCTGACCACGGCCGAGTTCTTCGGTCTTGTGATTGTGATTTTCTCCATAAGGCCGGCAACCGGGTAGAACTCTTTGGGCTTCATCAGCAACAGGGCCTCTTCGTTACCGTTCACAGCAAGCATAGAGTATCCCCACCTGTAACACCTGAAGCCGACGTAAACTCCCTCTCCTCCCTTCAATTTGACATCGAACTCCTGGTTGTCTTTTTCTTTTAGGGCCTTTGCGATAAGTGAGTTTCTTCCCTCTACTGCGAGTCGGAAAATGCTTTTAAGGTTGCGCTCGCTGAACGGGATTTTTATCGTGGTATTCTCCATCGGAGCCGGAGCTTCCTCTCCGTCTTTTCTCTTGCGGGGCTTTCCGGACACGATTACAGTCAGGTTGTCTTCCTCAATGCGGAAAGTAACCTCTCCGCCTCCTACATTTCTCCCTTGGCTTTTGAAGCCTTCAACCTTCATGTCTTCCCTCCGGGACCGTTTTCCCTATAATTATAGGGAGTTAGGTATAAGAGAGAGGTGACAGATGTTCCTGGACTCCCTGCAACCTGATGAAAAGGAAGCAATTCTCCTTGAGATAGAGAAAGGCAAGAACGTCTGGGAGGCCATAGCCTCTCTGCCCGTTGTAAGGCCGGAGCTCTTTCGTCTGGCCGCAGAGGAACGGGGTTATGAGTTTGTCCCTGCCCCTCCGGAAAGTGCCCGCAAGGAGGGGGAAATTTTCGTGGACCATGACAGAAGGACTGTTTACACCTGGAACCCCTCTATTGTTCCCTCTGAGCTTACCGACTATGAGATAGTCATCGTTCCTCCCGTTCCCGGCAGGGAAGAGGGAGATGAAGACAACTTCTGGCTTAACCTGATAAAGCAGGCGGTTTTAAGCGGCTGGGGAGATATTCACTACGAACCTACTCCCGCCGCTTACAGAGTCAGGGTGAGGAACTCCCTCGGGCGGATAGAGACCGTCCGGACTCTTGACAAGGAAGTCGGCCAGAGGCTTTTGAGGCAGTTTTTGACTCTCGCAGACGCAAAGACCTCGAACCTGAACGTTCCCATAGATGCCTCGATAAACTTCAGGGACGTAACCTCCACGGAGCCTTCGAAGAAGAAGCTCCGGGATTTCCTCGAGAAGCTCAAGGCTACTCCCTGCGACATGAGGGTGTCGGTTATTCCTACAGTTAACGGGCCCTCCTGTGTTATCAGAATACTTCCCAAGAACCAGAAGCTCCGCTCTCTCGAGGAGCTTGGTTACTCGCTTCAGCACATAGAGAGGCTCTCCGGATACCCTCTGCTGTCGAAGGGAATGATTCTCGTGGTTGGCCCTACGGGCTCCGGAAAGTCGACTCTAATCAGGGCCATGGCCCTAATGGCCGACCCGGAGAAGAGGAAGATTGTCTCCATTGAGGACCCTGTTGAGGCCGAAATCCCCGGAGTTCAGCAGGTAGAGGTTCGCCTTCCCGTTTACGACGACGACGGGAAGCTCATCGGCATAGACTTCGCCCATGCAATCAGGGCCTTTATGAGGCAGAACCCCGATGTAATACTCGTCGGAGAGATAAGGGACAGGGAAACCGCAAGGGCGGCCATAGCGGCCTCAAATACCGGACACCTTCTAATCTCTACCCTCCACGCCAACGACGAGGTTGAGGCCATAAAGAGGCTCCTTGACCTCGCTCAGGACCCGGACATTGCCAAGGTGGTTAACCAGATGAGGCTAATCGTCGCCCAGAGGCTTGTTCCGAGAGTCTGCCCCAGGTGCAGGGAGCTGGGGCTGTTCCCGAGGGTGGAGATAAACGACCAGTTCCTCGCAAGGCTTCCCGTAGAGACCAGGGAGCTTCTGGATGAGAAGCTCAAGGGCCAGATGGTTCTCAGCAGGCAGATAAAGCAGACCTGCGGGCAGTGTAAGGGAGGTTTTGTAGGTAGAATCCCCGTGCTCGGAATTCTCGAGTTTAACCGGGAGATACGGGACTTCATCATCGGCTCCGGAGGAACTTTTGAGACGGAGGAGTTCCTGTCCCACGCCAAAAAGTGGGGCTTCAGGCCGTATAGCGATGACGTACTTGAGAGAGTCCGCCAGGAAGAAGTGACCATAGAAGACGCTTTAGAAATCCTTTAAGGAGGTGGGAAGTGGAGAAGAGAAAACTGAAAAGACTGATGAGGAAGGGTTTCACGATGGTGGAGCTCCTCATCGCCGTTGCCATCGTCGCAATCTTCGCCGTCGCTTTTTACCTCTACAACAGGAACAACCTCATCGACACAAAGGCAACTAAGATTGCCGAGGAGACCAACAAGCTCGAGACTGCCCTGAACCTGTTCGAGGAGCAGACCGGCTACATGCCGAGCTCCATACAGGAGCTCTGGAAGAACGCCGATGCCAACGGCAACCCGATTCCGGGCTGGTCCGGACCTTACGTTCAGCCTCCGGGCGGAGATACCAGCGCCACGTCTCTCAAGAGCGGTTCAGGAGCCACTATCACAGTTTCCTGCGACTCCACTAACGGCGTGGAGCAGATTGTCTTCTCCAACGTTCCCAAGAACGTTGCAGAGGCCTACGACGAGAAGTACGACGACGGCAACCTCTCCAGCGGCAACGCCGTTTACGACGACACCAACCATACGCTCACAATCACCGTGTCCTCCAACGTTTCCTGCATCTAACTCTCCGGGGGCTTTCAGCCCCCTCCGGTGGTTCTCTGAAGGGGGACTACCGGAGGAGGCTGAAGGTGAGAGGCAGGAAGGGTTTTACACTTCTTGAACTAATAATTGCCGTGGCCATTCTCTCGATTCTCGCCATCGGAACTACCGAGTTCATAGTCCCGATGGTAGAGAGGAACAAGAAGGCTGAAACCGAAAACAGGTTTGAGAAGCTGGCCAAGGCCCTGAACTTCCACTATGAGACTGTTCTCGCCTACAGGAGAAACAATCCCGGCTGGATAAACCAGCCGGACTGTTCGAGGGCGAGAAGCTGGCTAACACCTCCGGGGTGCTGGAGCTACACAGCAAGACTTGTTCTCTGGAAGGACAACCTCACGCCTGCCGACTCTCAGATTCTGAAGGCCTTTGAGGACGCCGGCTGCAAGCTGGCGAATATCGGGGCAGGCTACGACGTTGCCTGTTACGACGGCTGGGGAAGGGAGCTTCGCTTCTCCTACGAAAACGGAGCCAAAACCCACTCCACTCCCTACGACCCGACGGCAGGCTCCCCGATTAGGATAACTTTCACCTCTGCGGGCAGGGACGGAGTGTTCGGCACGGCCGACGACCTTACCTACACCTGGAGCTCTGCCTCCCTCGATGAGAGATACCGGAAGTTCACCTACGACCGCCTGAAGACCATAGCCGACGCCCTTGACGCCTACTTCAGGCAGAGGCTCTCGGTAGAGGTAACCGAGAGAACCTACCCTTACGGCCTTGCCGAGGAGGACGACCTCAAGGTCGACTGGTACGTGCAGCTGTGCTCCAGCAAGCCTTACGACTACTGCACCGACGCTACCTGTTCAAACCTGCGGGCAGTCTGGCCCTCTGTTATCTGCGACGGTTCTGTAACCCATTCGACCTGTTCGATAGACACGATTCTGTCTCATCTGAACCTCTCTACCGACTACAAGGTGGACGCCTTTGGTAACCCTGTTTACGTTAACCTCTGCTTCGACCCTGACGGAGACGGTTATCCGGACGGGGCTCCCCCCAACACTCCTGCAACAGACAGAGGAGCTTTTTCGGCTTCCGTCTCCGACGGATTCATAACCGTAATGAGCACGGGAGAATAACCGTCTTAGGGAGGAGATATGAAGAGAAAGGGCTTGAGAGCTTCCCGTAAGGCTTTCAGCCTCGTGGAGCTGATGGTTGTAGTTGCGGTCATCTCAATCCTTGCCCTCGGTCTTTACATCTACTACGGAGGGAGTACCGACAAGGCCAGGGTAGCCAAAACTGTTGAGTTCGCCAACAACCTCAAGAGGGCCATGTCTGCCTACTACGCTGATACGGGCTACTACCCCTCAAAGACTCAGCAGCTCTGGACAAACGCCGTGGGAGCACCGGGTTGGAACGGCCCTTACGTGGAGCCGCCGAACAACAACGTTTCCCTCAATTACTGGCCCCATACTCCCTGGAGCGGTACCGGCTGGATAGCCTGTACCTGGGGAAGCAACGTTCAGCTGGTTATCAACGGAGCCTCTAAAGACTTCTGCTACAAGCTCGATAGGGCTGTTGACGACGGCAACCTCTCTGCCGGTAACGTTCGGTGGGACTCCAGCGTGAACAGGTGCCGCTACTTCCTCATTAGAGGGACGAATGTGAGGTGTAAGTAATGGCCCTACCCCGTGAAGAGCAGGCCAAAATCGTTAGAATCCTCGCTTCGATGGTGTCGGCTAACTTCTCCATAAGGGACGCCTTGCTCTCCCTTGTGGAGGACTACAGGAAATACGGTCTTATCGAGGTTCCCCCCTCCCTTGCCCACCTCGTTCCCGAGCAGCTGCGGGTGGGCTGGGTTGCGGAGAAGCTCGAGGAGATGGTCTATGAAATCGAGGCGGGCCAGGAGCCTGCCAAGGTCTTCCTCGAGGCCGACATATTCGACGAAGACGTTAGGGCCTCTATCGCTTCGGGTATTAAGGCCGGTAACCTGCCGAAGATGGCGGTTAGGTTGGCCGACCTCCTTGAGACCGAAGTGGAGCTTCTGGGAAAACTCAAGAAGACCCTGATAGGTCCTGTTCTTTCCATTATCATCGGCTTGCTCTTCACCTACATAATGGTTTTCAAGTTCACTCCTAAGATAGTGGGCACTGTAACCTATAAGGACAGGTTGCCCGCAACGGTAAAAGCCGCATACGTCGTTTCTCAGCACCCGCTCCTCTTTGTTGCGGCCGTTGTAGCCCTTGCAGCCCTGGTGATTCTTTTCCTCAAAAGCGGTGTCTGGAAACCCTACCTGCCCGCCTACAGGGAGTTTGAGAAGCTCCGGTTCCTCAACTGGTTGAAAATCCTCTTTGAGGCAAGCTGGTCGGAAACCAAGGTCTTTCAGTTCCTGTCCGAGGCGGGCTTTTCAAAGAAATGGAGGGAAGCGATAGAGGAGGTTCTTTACCGTCTCGAGGGAGGAGAGGATTTGCAAAAGGCCATGGAGGTTTTTGTTGAGAGGGGACTTCTATCCCACTCGGACTACTCGTTTATAAAGAGCGGTATCAGAATAGGTAACATTCCCAAGCAGGTGGAGCCTTCCATCAGGCTGCTAAAGGTTATAGTGGACAAGTCTATGGAGAAGACAATCACTCTCGTTCAGGCCGCCTTCCTCATGCTCGTCGGCGGCTACGTGGCTTTCCTCTACATAGGCTTGCTGCTGCCGATGACTACCTCGATTCAGAGGGCGATGTAACTCTATTCAAAGAGGAGGAGAAAGATGAAGCTGGAGTTTGGGACGCTTCCGGAGGTTTTCAGGGAGATTTTCAAGTTCGCGGAGGAGCAGTTTGCCACTGACATCTACATAAGGGAGGGAGTTCCGCCCTTTTTCAAGACCGTGGAGATAGCGGGCTCCGCCGTGAGGATAAAGATGCTCCTTTACGAAGCTCTCTACGAAGAGGCCAAGGAAAGGGGCGACGAGGAGGAAGCTGCAAGGATAAAGGAGAGAATGAAAGAGCTTCCCAAGGAGATTCCCGCTCCCTTGAAGAGCAAGGTCGTTCGCAGCGACATAAGAGCGTTTGTGGAAGCTCTCTCCCTGCCGAGCAATGCCAAGGAGATTGATACTTCCTTCACGCTCCACAAGGGAGACAGATTTATCGGCAGGTTTAGGCTTAACGTTGCCCTTTCCGACGGCAGCACGATTCTTTCGATAAGGAGACTCTACTCTTACGTTCCGCACCCCTTTGACGAGCTTCGCCTGCCCGAGGTTATCGGTAAGGTTCGGCAGTGGAACTCGGGTCTCGTCATAGTTACCGGTCCTACCGGTTCCGGTAAGTCGACAACGCTTGCCGGAATAATGCGTTACCTTTCCGAGGACGACAGGTCGAGGGTCGTCGTCACCATAGAGAAGCCGATTGAGTACGTTTTTGATAACAAGAACGCCTTCTTCATTCAGAGGGAGGTCGGCAGGGACACCGACTCGTTTATCTCCGGAGTGCACAACGCCCTCAGGCAGCACCCGGACGTAATCTACATCGGCGAGTCCAGGACTCCCGAGGAGATAAAGACGGCCCTTATGGCAAGCGAAACAGGCCACCTTACCTTCACCACCCTGCACACTTCCTCGGCCTGGGGAGTGATAAGCAGGATAGTGGACGTCTTCCCGCCGGACGAGCAGCCCCAAATCAGAACGATACTCGCAGACCAACTGAAGCTGGTCGTTGCCCAGAGGCTCGTCCTGACCGTTGACTTTGCAGTCAGGGCGGTCTGTGAAGTTCTCCTGGTTGACGAGTTCGTCAGAGGCAGGATTAAGGAGGGCGACGTTAAGCAGATTAGGGACTTCATAAGGCGAGACCGGGAGAACTGTAAGTACCTCAACAGCGAGCTTACACGCCTTGTGATGGAGGGCGTGATTACCAAAGATACGGCCATGAAGGTTACTTACGACTCAAGGGAGCTGCAATCCATGTTGGAGTCTTCAGAGTTTTCAGCGTAACCGTGGGGAGGTTATGGACAGTGTTCGATTCTTTAACCCTTATACGAGAGTTTTCTTGACTTTTCCGATGGAGAAGGTAAAGCAAGCAGTGAGGTTCGTTATCTCTACGGCGGGCCTGCCCGACCTTGATGACGCCCTCTTTAACTGCTGGCAGGTTTCGTCGGTTTTTACCGATGAGGAGAGGGAGCTTCTCTCCCTCGCCCAGACCATAGTCTCGGGAACGAAGGACGGTTTTGTAAAGCCCGAGGAGTTCAACGTTTACGACCTTGCAGCCGAAGTGGCAAGGGAACTTGACCTGTAATTGTAGGGAACTAAAATTACTTGTGATGGCTATTGAGGGAGGTGATAGATGAGGAAGCTCCTGACAGTCGCTGTGGGAGTAGTGGTCGGAACAGTTGCGGCGGCTTATGCAGCCGGGCCGGTTTACACGATACCTGCCGACTACGAGAAGATGAAAAAGGTGGTGGAGGGGCTTGCAGGAACCACCAACCTCTCTACCCTCTCGGATACTCAGGCCCAGAATGCAGGAGCGAACGTCAAGGCTTTCGTAGAGGGAGCTACCGGAAAGAGCACCACCTCAACCTACTCCCCGACCTACTTCAGGTATTACGGAGCAAACTACCGCAACTTTGTGTGGGGAGCAGCTAACGCTGACCCGGGAAGCTCCACGAACAATGCTCTGTTTAAGACGGTCGGGAACAACTACCGGAACTTTACCGTGAACGCTGCTGGTGTGGGCGTTCAGGACGGCAGGACTTACCTCTTTCAGTTTGCGGGCAGGAACTATCGTAACCTTGCCCAGGGTCTGACTGGTCTGGGGATAACGGATTACAGGTATTACTACTACAACTACGCTGGTAGGAACGTTAAGAACCTTGCAGAGGGACAGACCGGGTTGTCTATAAGGGATTACAGGTATTGGTATTACAGGAACGCGGGAGCAAATTACAAAAGTCTTGCTCAAGGTTTAGCAAATGGTCAAAGTATTACTTACGACCCTTATTCCAGTTATAACAATTACCAGCAAACCAAAATGCAACAGTTCAAACAACGTGCTGACCAAACCTTCTACGACATGTACCTGAACCCGAACGGTATGAAAAAGGCCTTTACTACTATGGATACCTCTATAACCTCGAAGACTGCGGGGCTTACTCCGATAAGTACCAATAACAAAGCTGAGTTTGATGGAGCCAGTGGAGGAATTGTTGCGGCGAAAACAATTATAGATGCTGCGGATACTTATTATCCGCTGACCTACTTTGTTGGAATCCCAAGCGGTTACCCGTCTGCTGTCAAGAAAATTCCCTATCAGAAGCATTGGTGGGAGAGGTATGCTGTTCTTTACGACTCAAAGGGAATTGTAGCCTATGCCGGAATGTTTGACCCGCGTTACGGACCAAGAGTGCCGGATGAGCTGAAAAAAATAGGTGTAACGGGAGGTGGCGGCCTTACTTGGTGGAAAGCATACTACGGTTGTGCTCCCGGGTATAAATATATTGGAAGCTACGGTCTCTGTTTGAGAGATGATTATGACTATAGTAACGGTCTTATAATTAAGAAGTGAGCAGCTTGAGCTGCTCACTTCTCATAGCATTCTGCTACTGCATATGCCGTGAACTCGCCTGAGTACCCGCCTATGCCAGCTTGAACAATTATCCCGCCGTCGTAGCCTGCCAGTTTGCATCGTCTTATTGCTCCCGTTATTGCTCTTCCCAAAGCAATACCGTCGTTAGCAGTTCCTGAAGCGAAAAAGGATGCCTGTGAAGACATAAAAACTCCTGAGAGTCTTACTCCCCCATCAAACTCAGCTTTGTTATGGGAGGAGTAGGGACGCTCCCTACTCCTGGTGAAATTTCTTAAGAACTTCGAGGTAGATACACTCCTCAAACGCCTTCCTATCTCGAGGAGCGGTAACTTTTTTACAACACTTCTCCACAAGTTCTGTTGCTACTTCTTTTGACAACGCATACTTGTCTACTGTCCACTTAACAAGTTTTTCCTTTTCATACTCCTCGTCACACGACACGAAGAATCTGTCGATGCCTCTCCTGCGAAGGTCATCTTTGTTGTACCAGCTCATTGTCCCACTCCTTTTTTTTGTTTTTAGGAGCGAGGCTACCGCCCCACTCCCACAAAGGTGTTCTAACTCCTACTGGCTCCACACTACATTTCCGCTTCCCACATCACAAGCAAACTGGCTGTCCAGCCCTGCGTCCTTAACTGCCTGCCACATCACACCAAAGACGGTGTTAACAAAGGCCGTGTAGTTAGGCAGAGTGGAGTTGTAGCTCTCCACGAAGTTGGAGTAGTTGCAAAGCTCTAACTTGGGAGAGGTAGCGTAGTCGGGAGAGGTGTAGGGGTAGATGAGAGAGAGTCCCGAACCTGTTACGTTCGTGTCAACCGTTCCGTCCATGTTGAGCTGGAGATACTTCGTGTAGAGACCGTCACTGCTCTTAACGGAGTTGTAGGTGGAGAGGAAGTTGAGAGCGTTCTGAACCGTGTCGGGGGCAAAGGAAGGGGTGAGGGCGTATTGACTGTTATATGGAGTGTAAGCTAAGCCTTGCATTGCGTAAAAATTAGTGTAACCCAGTTCAACAAGTCTTGCAGTATATCCGATAGCTGATACGGTTTGAACAAGGTCAAAACCAAGAGTATCTGTTCCTTGAGAGCCTCCGTAGTAACCAGCATACTCCTGTGTTGCGTTATCGAGCTCCTGGGCTATGGTATCGCCTCCCGTATAATCGGAAGTATTTAGCCACCAAAAAACTCCCTGATACGTATTAAGGTCATTATTCCCGAAATGCGAATAGAAATACTCATACATCTGCCCATTATCCCTCTCATTCAGAGCAGTCTGGTAGAGGCTCCCTGCGAAGGTATCAAAAGCCTGTGCAAGTTCTTTAAGAGCTTCACTCTTAACTGCCGTCAGGGCAACCACCTGCGGGTAGGCAAGGGCCACGTTGGGAGGATTGTCGTAGTAATACTGATAGTAGCCGTCAACGATGTTCTTTGCTATCGTCCAGCTGTCAAGTCCCTGTGCATACCACGAGGGCAGGTTCTTCCATACGCTTCCCCAGCCCGTTCCCAGTTCAAATTCGGGAGAGGCTACTATCTCCTGAGCGTAGGGAGCTATCTGAGTCAGGGTAGCAAGCTCTCCCATCAGGCACTCGTCAAAGCCAATCAGGTCGAACCTTATGCCCTCTTTAGCAAGGGGAGCAAGAACGGTATCGGCAAACTGTTTGGTTCCAAGCCAAGTAGTTCCAGTCTGATTGCCGTCGCTGAAACTCTCAAAGAGAACCGTCCTCGTGGTGGGAGTGGGAAGGCTCACCCAGCCGTCTCCGTGGTCGCTGATGATAAGGTCGTAGCTCTTTGCAGGGAAGAGCTTAACTGCTACCTCTATCAGTTCCTTGAGGTGGTTGGAGAGGTTGTCAGAGGGAGCATACCAGTAGAGAAGCCCGTCGGAGCCGAACTGGGAGACGGAAGCTCCGGAGAGAACCTGAGAGATGTCGTTAGTCAGAGTGGTGAAGTCCTTGCCCGATTGAGGGTCAAGGATAAAGACGTCGCTCTGTCCGTCAAGGCCGTTTTTCTGCCCTCCGTCCCAGATGACTACAAAGCGTGTATTCTGAGGCTGTGACGCTTTGATGCCTGCCACAAGGTCGGCGTAGTTGTCCTCAAGGTAACTGGTAAGGGAGCTGTCTCCAAGGTCGTCTCCCTCAAGGACGACTATGACAGTCTTGTCGTAAACGGGCTCGCTCTCTACGGAGTCGTTGTCGTGGTCAACTACCTTGCCCTCACAGGTGTCTGCTACTCCGTCTCCGTCTGAGTCGGCAAGGGGCTGAAGGGTTAAGTCTCCATCTACTTTAGAGAGGGTAAGGTCGGAGTTGAGGGCTACCGTTCCTCCCGTTCCCTCTACGGCGGAGAGGCTGGTGTAGATAACCTGCCCTGTGGGAGCCGTGAAGGCCACTACACAGCCCTGGAAGCTCCCCGTAGAGGGTAGAGGAAAGTGGAGCTGGGTGTCTGAAACTGTGTCGGGGTTAACTACTACGGTTCCGTTTGCACACACAAGAGTGGGAGAGGTAGCCCTGAACAGGTAAGCAGGGTCAACCTCTACTGCTTTGGTAGTTGCAGGGACTACGGTTAGCCCCTTGGTAGTTGAGGTGGTGGTGGAGCTGGTCGTGGTGGAGCTTCCACCACCGCCTCCTCCACCGCAGGAGGCAAGAAGAGAGGTTAGTATAAGTGCGGTTGCGGTTATTAACTTCCTACGCATGGCCGTTTACCTCCTCAAACTCTATTCCGTAGCCTTTCATGTAGTCCTTGTATTCGTGGGCAATTCTCAGGGCCTCTTTGGTTAGGGAGACGGTTCCCTTGGCCGTCTCCACCATTATCGGGTTCTTGCCCTTAAAGAACCCGCCGAGTCCTCTGGGGTCTTTCCCCATCTTCTTCCAGATTTCGTGGAGCTCTTCTTTTGAGACTTCTCCGCCCCTTTTGAGGAGCTCCGCAATCAGTTTGAGTTTCAGCAGTTCCGAGGCGGGCGGAGTTTTCCTGCCCGCAAGTTCAGCCCTCAACCTCTGGATTTCCGCAAGGGCCTGCTCTAACAGCTTTTCAACTTTCTTCAGTTTTTCTTCCATTCCTAACGCTCCCTCATTTAATTCGGTTCGTCTTTTAATTTGTTTCGGCAATTGTTCCGTGTCAAGAGGGAGCGTTAGGGAGCTCTGACGATGGCCTGAGTGCAGTAGCAGGAATCGGTTCGGCAGGAAGATAGGTCGTAGATGTAGGTGGCTCCGAAGGGGGTGTATTTGTAATCTGCGGGCAGGTTGGCCTCTCTGATTACCTCGTCCAAGCTGGCGGGCCATATGGGGGTTATTCCCTGAGAGAGTCTCCTCTGGCATACGGAGTAAGCGGCCTGCTCGAGGACGTTTGCCCTGCGGTAGAGGTCTTCGTACTTGGTGGACTCAAGCATTGAGGCCGTCAGGGATAAGACTCTATCGTCGGCGGTTCCGAACTGCCTATCCCTGCCCGCAAAGACGACCTTTGCCCAGGGCTGATTGGCGGGGACTCCCGTTGTAGAGGTGGGAGTCCCGCCGTGAGAGTAGGTGATGAAGGGGTAACCGGGTATGGAAAGAGCCTGAGGGAAGTCCTTGTGGGCGTAGTAGTAGCTTATCAGGTAGTTGCGGGCGTAGCTGTAGGCCTGCTCTGTCGTGTCCACCGTCTTGACAGGCGGCAGGCCGAATATGAAAAGCATCGGCAGAAAGAGAAACAGCAGGTAATACACGGCCTCCTCCTACTGTACGGGAACGGGTGGAACTTCCATCGGCGGGGGCGGCGGAACCGGTGCAGGCGGCACCTGAGGCGGTGCAGGCTGGGCAGAAGGTCCGGAAGCTATCTGCGACTGAGATGTCTTCTTGCTCTTTTCGGGGGTGCTTGCAGAAATCGGAACTTTGAAGACGTGCCCGTCGTAGGCAACTACAACTCCGTCGTTGAGTATGTCCACTATTCTACAGCCGTAAACGGTAGAGCCTACGGTGTACTTCCTTCCCATGGAGTCAAAAGCAACCTTCTGCCCGCCGACGCTCATGACTCCGGTAAAGAGGTTCTGGAGCAGGGAGAGCTTCCTCTCGAG
Organism: Thermovibrio ammonificans HB-1; assembly: GCF_000185805.1. Lineage (NCBI taxonomy): Bacteria > Pseudomonadati > Aquificota > Aquificia > Desulfurobacteriales > Desulfurobacteriaceae > Thermovibrio > Thermovibrio ammonificans. The sequence goes on along the minus strand of NC_014917.1, from coordinate 48,684 downwards.
GTTCTGAAGCCTCTCCCGCTCCATCTGCATCCTGAGGTACTCTTTTTGAAGCTCCAGTTGAGGGTTAACTCTTGTGGCTGTAGCGGGAGCAGTGACGCGGGCCTGTGGTGCCTGCCTGATTCCGGCAGACTTCTCGAGCTTCAGCTTCAGCTCGACGGGAGCGAGCTGGTACTTCTGAAGTTCGGCCTTGAGACGTGCTATGTCGACTTTTATCTGAAGTAGGTCTTTCTGTCTCAGAAGCTCCTCCCGCTCCTTTTCGAACTTGTCAACCTCGGGGGGTTTGTAGAGGAATTCGGGAGCAGGTAGAACGACCTGTTTTTCGTTCCTGCGGGCAGGAACAGGTCTTTGCCTGTGAACTGCTTGTTCCTGCTTTTTCACCTTAACCGGCGTTCCCTTGGGAACCGGAGGAGTCGGAGCAATTGTGGCTCCCAGAGCAGTGTTTGCCGCAAGTAGAGCAACCGCTATAACCTTACCTTTCATTGCCTTCCTCCAGACCGTAGACTTTTGCTCTCAGGCTGAAAGCGTATAGTCCGTCGCTTCTCAGCTTGAACCTTATCTCCTCAATGTCCATCGGAGTGGCCGCCGCCTTTGCGAGCTCCTCGGCGAGCTTCCGGGGAGTCAGAACCTTCCTTACAGATACCTCTGCCGACAGCACCCGAACTCCGTCTATGTTGTCTTTCTTTATGTTCCTGATGCTATCGGAGTACCTTTTCACTACTTCCTTCATAGTCGGAATGGTAGAGGGGGGTTTACCTCTGAGCGAGGCCCAGCTGGGCTTCGGGTTTCTCGGTAATACCTTCTCAAGGACGAAGTAGTCGCCTACTCGCCTTCCCCCCTCTACCAGGTAGGGGGTTTCGTATTCGATTTTTATGCTCTTTTCCGAGATTGCCCCGTAAATCGTTCTGTAGCCCTCCGGCGGGTAAAGGGACTTCATCAGTCTCAGCACATCAAACGACGTCGGCATGAAAAGGTAGGCGAGGTGGGTTCTCTTAAAAGCCGGAGAGGGAGTCCACGGACGGTTAACCTGAGCCGCCAGCCTTGCCCTGAGAGCCTCTTCCTCTTCCTTTTTCTTTTGGTAGTAGGTGTATCCTCCGAAGGCCAGGGCGACGGCCAGAACGGCGGCGATTATCGCTCTGACGGGAAGCTCTCTGGGGACTACAAGCTCCGGACTCTTTCGGGCTTCTCTGATAATCAGGGGGATAAGGTCCTCGACTACCGTAATGCTCTTCTCTACGGTTCTCAGCTTGCTCTCTATGACTTCCCTTGGCTTCTGGGCGGTCTTTACCTTCTGGATTAGAATCTCTTTGAGCCTTTCGTTGTTTACGAAGACGAAGTAGGGCTTCAGGAAGAAGCTATCAACGACGTCCTGTATCTGCGGGTCCTTGAAGAGCTTCTCCTCCTCCCTCGGAATGATTCTCACCGATACTTTCTTGCCGACCTCGGGAAGTCTCGGGCTGACCTTGATAAGGGCGTAGCCGCAGGGAGTGTCGATGAGAAACAGCGCCGTGGAGGCCTCCTTGAGCTCCTTGAGCTTGAGCTTGGTGAACTCGATGAGGAAAGGAAACAGCGGGTAGTGGTTGCTCCTGGGAATCCAGCACAGCCAGGTGCCCTTTGTCGGGTCCTTTACCGCAAAGCCCTTGGGTTTCCCGAGGATTTTGAGAGTGAAGTCCTCGGCGACAAGGGAGTAGCACCTTTCTCTGGAGGGCCGGAAGGACTCTCCGTTCCTGTAGGCACAGACCTTGTTAACCTTAACGCAGATGCCTTCCTTGCCCTTACCGCCTGTTTTTTCCCTTTTCTTTTTCAGTGCAGCGAGACTGAACTTCACGACTCCCCCTAATAGGAGTAAATGGCCACTATGTATTCAGAGAGGGTGGCCTTCCTGCTTCTTCCCTTGAAAAGCTCCCCTGCCACGGGAATATCCATCAGTCCCGGAACGCCGGACTGGGAGCTGTCGAGCTTGTACTGCTTGATTCCCGTTATCACCTCAAAGTGGTGCTTGGGTATTACGGTGGTGAGGGATATATCCGTCCTTCCTATCAGCTCCGGAACGGTGTAGGTGTTGTTGTCAAAGGTGTAGGTCTTGAGGCTCTTGATAAAGCGGTTGGTCACGTCCAGCTCGTACTGGGTGGTTCCGTCGTCCCTCTTCAGGGGAGTTATGTAGAGCTGAATGCCGAGGGAGAGCTCCTTGAAGACGGGAACCTGAGTCACCAGCTTGGTGTCGGCCTGAGACTGGGTCTCTATGCTCTCAAGGAACCTGTAGGTCTCCCCGGGCACTATCGCAACCGTCTCTCCCGAAAGCGTCCTGACGTAGTTGTCGTAAATGGTCTTGACCTTTCCGTAGCGGGAGAGGAGCTTCACGAGGTAGTTGAAGGGATTGCTCTTCCCTGCCTTGAAATAGCCCGACAGGTCAAAGACGTATCCCGTGCTCTGACCGGTGGTAATCTGGAGGTTCTGGGAGCCGAACACCGCCGACCAGTCAACTCCGCTCTGAAACTCGTCCGAGTAGGTGACCTCGTAGATGGCCACCCTGAACTGAACCTGCTGGGATACGGCCTTTATGAGGGAGTTGATTACCTTCTCGACCTTTGCGATGTTCTCCGGAGTGTCGGTTACCGTTACTATCCGTGCGGTCTTGTTCACGAAGTAAGAGCCTCTCTTTGAGACCACGTTCTTTATGTTTTTCTCAAGCTCGCTCCAGAAGTCCGTCTGAATCGTTACAGATTTCTCATTTGTTCCGGAGCTTCCGCTCGACGATGAGGTGGTCGTGGTTCCGGAAGTGCTGCCTTCAACGGTTGAGGACTCGCCTGCGGAGAAGTTGAAGCTCACCTGCTTGGGTATGTAGGGTATTCTGAAGACTCTCGTTACGAGAGCGGAGACCTTAATCTCCTTGTTCTCCGGGTCTATGGTGAACGAGTAGCCCAGCGGTGAAAGGATTACCTTGAGGGCCTTGTCGAGCGGAAGGTCCTTGACGGCAACGAAGACCTTTTGGGTAAGGTCAACGTCCCTGTCGGGAACTACCGTGTAGCCCGTTGCGGCGTTGATTTCGTTGAAGACGGTAAAGAGGGGAACTCCCTGAAGGTTGAGGGTAATCTTGGGCCCTTCAACCTTGAGCTTCTCTCGGGCCAGCTTCCTTTCTACCTCTTTTGCGTACTCGTTTGAGTCGGCGTTGACCACCGTAAGAACGCCGTCTTCGTAGGAGAACTTAAAGCGGGTGGTCCTCTCGATTACCTTGAGCAGGTCGTAGAGGGAGCCGTTGAAGTTCTCAATGGTAATCGGAAACTGGCTGTTAAATCCCGTAAGGTTGCAGGCCAACTTCTTGGCCTTGCAAATGGCCTTGACCGCAACGCTGACGGGAACTCCCTTGAAGTCGGCGTGAACTTTAATCTTTTTTAAACTTTCAAGGGGATCCTTCGGAAGCGTTACTTCTCCGAAAGAGTAAGTAGGCTTAGGAGTTATCTTGGGCTCTTTCACCTTGGAGAGTCCCGATACTCCTCCGCAAGAGGATACAAGAGCCGTGGCCGTCAGAAGTGTCAGCAGCTTCCTCATTGCCATTCTCCTACCACGTAGTATTTGTTCCCTACTCGTTTAACGAACTTGAAAGCCTTTCTCAGGGTTTTGGGGTCGGGAGAGCCTGAAATTACCGCCCCGAAGTAAGGTCCCGCGTCGAGAACCCTTTCGACGTCAAATCCTTTTATTCTTGAGTAAACGGGGCGTCCGGCTCCGTGCATCAGTTTTTCGACTATCTGTTCAAATAGGGCCTGCCTGCGGGCAGCGAGCTTCCTCATCTGAGCTTCCCGCTCCCTGCGGAGCTTCTCCTCCCTCTGCCTTTGAAGCTCCTCCTCGGAGACTATCCTGTAGCCGTTCTTCCCTTTCAAGATGAGGTAGTTGTCCACCCTTCCGACGACCGTAGCGGCCGTAGCCATTGTCGGAACGACCAGCACGGCCGCTGCAAGGAGCGTGAGCGTCTTCCTCATCGGCAACCTCCTTCTTACTCACCTAAATTATAGGGAAATTTCCCTATAATTATGGTGAGATTCGCCGGAGGAGAGAAGATGAACTGGAAGACCGTGCTAACGGCGGTGTTTCTGGTGAGCCTGAGCTCCGCAGCTTCGGCGGTGGAGCTATCGGCCTACGACTACCTGAAGCTCTCCCTGCAAAAGCTCAAGGAAGCCCGACTGTATGCCGAGAAGAGCCTCAAGGCAGGGGGAGTTGAGGGTTTTAACTACCAGCTCTACATCGGCTACCTTGACCGCACCATAGAGAACCTTGAAAAGGCCCTCTCGAGGAAGGAGAGGGAATACGACGAGTACTATAGGCTTAAAGTTGACAGCGACCTTCTACTCAAGGACCTGGGAGAGAAGAGATGAAAACCGGTGTGGTGGCTGCTGCGACGGTTTTAAGCTTAATCGTTCTACCGGTTCAGGCTTTGGCTCAGTCGGTTCAGCCGGTTGAGCGAGTGGTTCTCACCCGGCAGAACCAGGTTCTATTCCTGCGGGCAGAGTTCAACAGGCCCGTTACGGTGAAGTTTCCCTATCCCGTCTCTTACGCCGTTCCCCAGGACTCAAGGATTGACGTTCAGGCGGGTAACGACTTCGTAATCCTCAAGGTAATAGACGACTCGGTGAAGACTGCCGTTTTATCGGTTGTCCTCAACAAGAACGGTAAGCCCCTGGTCATTCCCGTTCAGGTGGAGCTGGTAAAGAAGGGAGCCCCCCTTAAGGTGGTCGTCGTTGACGGTCAGAGGGAGCTCTCAAAGGTGGAGAGAACCGCCACTCTCCTTATAAAGGAATCAGTTCAGAGAGCTTCAAGGACTCCCGTAGCCGAACTTATCGCCGCTATGATAAGGCACACCGAGTTTCCTAAGGAGGCCAAGCCCCTGCCGGGCTACACTGTCGTCAGCTACGGCCCCGAGGGGAAGCTCTTAAAGAGTTTCTCCTCCAACAACCTTCTTGAAGCAAGACTCCTTTACGAATACCGCTCTCCGGTGAGAACCGGAGTGGTGATAAAGCTGATAAACAGGTCAATCTACCCTCTCACAATCAGCGAAGAGGACTTTGCAACCGACGGCGTTCTCGCAGTCTCCCTCTCCCGTAGAAGGCTTGCTCCGAGGCCCTACACGGCGACCGAGAAGCTCTCGGGAGACTACACTGCCTATCTCTACCTCGTGATAAGGGGCGACAAATGGCAGAGGTAGAAGGGAAAAAGAAGAAGAAGCTGACGAAGAGAGATTGGATAATACTCGGAGTGCTCTCTACGGCGTTCTTCGGCTTTGCAGCCTTTGAGGCCCTGAACGCCCTTCATACTCAGAGGGCTAAGGAGTCGGAGAGCGTAGCGATAAAGCACGCAAGTCCGGGAAACGTTCCGCCCGAGACTGTAGCTAAAGCCATATCTTCGAAGCCGCCTTCTCCTCCGGCCGAGCAGCGCCCGCCGGCAAAGCAGCAGAACCCGCCCCCTCCCAAAGTGAAGCCGAGCGAGAAAAAGGAACCTCCCAAGGAAAGCGGGTGGAAGCTGCCCAAGCCGGCGGGCAAACTTACCCCTCTTCCTGAAAACCGGAGAGAGGAGAGAAAGCGGTTTACCATAGGCCTTCCGAAGCCGACTCTCTTCAAGATGCGTGAGGAGAAGAAAGAGCGAATAGCGGAGAAGATGAGAGTAATCACCCCGAGGCTTGTCGTTACCGCTCCGAAGAGTTCCCCTGCCCGTGCTCCTCAGCCTGAAAAGCAGACAGGTAAAGAGACCGGGGGTAAGTACACCACCGTCGTGGCGGCCGGAATGTTCGTTCCGGCCGTCCTCTCCCAGGGAATCATGGCCCCTCTGGGCTACAAGGTTCCCGTCAGGTTCAAGGTCGTGGGCAGTGCAGTCGGAGTGGGCAGCTACTCTTTCCCGCTGAACTCCTGCGTCGTCCTCGGAGTAGGTAAGGGAATACAGACCGGCGACTCTGCAAGGATAGAGGTTGAGCTTGTGAAGCTCTCCTGCGTCTGGCCCGACGGGAAGCTCCATACGGTTCCCGTAACGGGCTACACCGTAGATTTGAGGGACGGGAAACTTCACCTTGCCGCAAGGCTTGAAGAACATATGCCCGACATAGTTCAAAAGTCCTTTGTAGCGGGGGCCCTGCTGGGAGCTGCCGAGGCGGCCCAAAGGGCGCAGGAAATCTCGAAGACGACCGCAATCAACCAGAACACTTCCATAACCACTCAGGAGATAAAGAACCCGACTGCATATACCTTCTGGGGTGGAGTTGCGGGAGCCCTCTCTCAGACTCAGAGGCTCATAGAGCAGAAAGTTCAGGAGCTTATGAAACTCAAGACTGCCGACAGGGAACCGGGAGGAAAGGTCTATCTGGTCTTCACCCAAAACGTCAGGGTTCCCGAGTCCTGGCTCAGAAGCTCGGCGAAAACGGAGTACGACTTTGCGGGGTATGAGCGATGAGAAGGAAACTCCTTGCCTTTGTTCTGCCTCTGCTGGCCCTTTCGTCCTGTGGAGCTTCGCAGGTTCAGGTTAAGCCTACCGTTTCTCCGATGGTGCTGGAACAGAGGCAGCTCCAGCTCAGGCAGGAGAGGTACGTTGAGGCCCACGTGAGAAGGCCTGACTGGAGTTCCACTCCGAGGGTAGTCTGGGCAAAGCCTGTCTGGATACCGCCGGTAATCAGGCGGATTTACATACCGCCTCACGAAGCTCCTGACGGCTCCATGGTGGCAGGTTACTACGTCTGGAAGATTGTCGTTCCGGGCAGGTGGAGGAAGCCCGGGGAGAACGTCGGCGAAGTTCCGGTAAGGGCCGTTTACAGGAGCAGGAAGAGCGAATCCGATAGAGTCAGGCCTCAGGATGCCGAGGCAATTCTCAACTTCCTCAAGCAGATGAAGGAGAGGGAAGGGAGATGAGGAAGCTCGCAGCTGCCTTGACGATAGTTCTGTCCCTTTCGGCCTCCGCTCACGCCCAGGTTCAGGTTCAGAAAACTACCGTTACGGTGCGTGAGCTCGGAGAAGCCGTCCACTACCTTATAGACCTCTACAGGAAGAACTCAAGGGAAATCGAAGAGCTTCGCAGGGAGAATAAGCAGCTCAGGCGGAAGCTCAAGGAGCTTGAGGATAAGCTCGTCCTAATCAGGCTTGAACAGAAGGTTCAAAAGGCACAGGAGAAGAGCCAGAGTCAAGTGCAGGTGAGAAAAATGGAGATGAAGAGCCACAGGGTTCCCGTAGTGGAGGAGGTTCCCGGTAGCCAGCCCAACGAGTTTCCCTGGGTTACCTTCAAGCGAAGCGACGTTACGTGCGAGCTCCCCGAGAGAACCTCAAGGGGTTATCGATACCTCAACATCTTCATCACCAGGAGCAGGTCCAAGGCCATAAACCTTGCGAGAAACGTTGCAAGAACCGGACTCTGCACGGTGGTGAGGAGAATCACCAAAAGGGACGAAAAACCCCTTTACAGGGTTGTCGTGATACCTAACGGCAGGGCCGAGGAGATTCTAAAAGAGATGGGTCTCAAGTACTACCCCTACATCAGGAACCTCGACCTGACCAGAAGCTCCGGAGGTGAGCTGTGAAGAAGTTGATGGGAGTGGTGGTTATGTGCGGAGCCCTGCTTTTTTCCTGCGGGCAGGAAAAGGTCGTCTATAAGCCTCCCACCGACCGCCAGCTGGTAGAGAGACTGGTTAAACAGGGCATCGACCCCTGTAGAGTCTATCCCTGCACCTATGCCGGAAAGACTGCCGTTGAGATAGTAAACGTTCCCGCTCAGGATAAGGGCGACTTCATCATCTACCCCCACAAGGAGGCAGTAATCGTAAAACCCATAGACGCCGTTCCGCCCCTTGAAAAAGTTAAGGAGGGCAGGTGTCGGCGGTAAGAGAAGAAAACGGACGGTTTGTGGTCGACTTTGCAGAGCTTGCAAAGCAGTGGCTCCCTGCCGAGCTGATTCCGGAGGTTGACAGGGAGAAGCTCTCCTCTCCCCTCGCCAAGAGCTTCCACGAGAAGAGACTTCCCTTTTTCAAAGAGGCCGGACTTGTCGAGCAGTTTGAGGCAGTTCTTGAGTTCCTTGACTCCCACAGGGAAGCCTCTTTCCGGAGAGGAAGCGTTAGGGTGAACCTTTTAGAGCACTCCTTGAGAACGGCCGACTTTGCCTTTGCCCTTACTGGGAGCCTTCCTTTCGAAGAAAGGGCCGTGGTGGTTCTCTCGGCCCTGCTCCACGACGCAGGCAAGGCGACCGTCTCGGAAGAGGAAATGAGGCAGCACCCGGAGTACTCGTTCGAAATAGCCTCGAGGCTTGGCCTCTACAACTCCGAGTGGGACAAGGTAGTGAAGGAGGCCGACCCGCTGGAGCTTCAGAGAGTCAGGCTCGGAAACCTCATTGCCTACCTCGTTCGATACCACCACGAACAGTCCGTTCCGGCGGTTGACCACTTCACTGCCGATGAGGCCGGAACGCTCAATAGATTGCTCCTCTACCTCAAGAGGGCCGACTCCGCAGCTGCAAAGATGGAGTCGGGAGAGGCAAAGGACGAGGCAACGGCCCTTGAGTGGGCCATTCAGGAGACAAAAAAGGTAGAGAAAACTGCCCGCAGGCTCGAACAGGAGCAGGTGAAGAAGGAAGCCGAGAAGGAGGGAATAGGGGAGGAGAAGCTCCTACAGTTCTTCCTGGTCGTTTCGCAGGGAATCAACCAGCCTGCCGACAGGAGAACTCCGGCGAAGCTCTACGGTTACACAATGACGGCAAGACCGCTTGTTGCTCTCTTCAGGGAACGGGTGCTTGAGGTTGCAAAGGGGCTCCTCGGAACGGCCACCTTAGAGGAGCTGGCAGAGCTTCTGAGACCGTTCGGAATGGAGGACGGCAGGATAATCAGGTCCTGTATCTTCAAACCTTATCCGAATGCTGCGGGCAGGAAAGAAGTTTTCCTCGTGGTCAACTGGGAGAAAATCCGCAAGTTCGCCCAGCAGCACGGAAAAACCCTTCCTCCCTTTTCAAACCTTGAGAGAAGGCTCTCAAGGGCGAGAATCAGTCTTGTCCAGGAGTAGCGATGGACATCTACGCACTGAACAACTGGGACGCCACCATATACGTTTACGGCATAAACCTCGTGAACCTGCTCTACGGGTCCCCTGTCTGGAAGGCCATCGTAGCCATAACCAGCGTTTACGCCTTTTTCCGCTTCTTTCCGGAAATCAAGGACTCTCCGAACATTCCCGGCCAGCTCATCAAGCGTGCTCTTGCAGTCTTCCTCTTCTCTGCCCTTACCCTCTGGCCGACAACCTGGACTATAGACATCTACACCATCAGCAAAGCAAAGGATTACACGAACGTATTCAAGTGGGTGGTCCCGGTAAACAGGAGCGACAGCTTCACCGCCGACCTCTACTTGAGTGCCGAGGCGAAGCTCCCGGCAGTTGTGGGATTCGTGGGGCAGTTCATCGGGGATTTGCAGTTCTGGACTATGTGGCTGATAGACAAAGCTGGGCGGACTCTTGGAACCGATACGGTTGGAAAGGGCCTTATGCACACGGCCAAACTGATGACCCTTGAGAAGGAGATTTCACAGGGTATCGATACTGTTGTAGCTGAGCTTCGGGACAAGGGCCAGTGGACTCCCCAGGACCAGCAGAAGCTCGCCGAACTCAATAGTGCCCTGAGAGACTTCCTCGCCCAGAACTGCGTCTCCCCGTCGGTAATAGAAGATGTCTGGCAGAAGGCGACTTCCGACGGACCCGGAGACGTTCTTCCGATGCTGCTGGACAACATAAACGACGACCTTGACTCCACGACAAAACAGAGCTGTCAGGAGCTTGCCTCCGAGATAAAGAGCACCGTATCTAACATCTGTGAGAGGTGGAGTTCTGTTACGGGCGACCCTTCCGGAGTGTGCAGCTCCATGGTTGAGGTCTCGCTCATGCAGAAGCTCTCAAACTTCTTCCACAGTGCCGTCAACAGCATAAAGAGCTTCCCTGAGAAGGGAGTAGAGGCCATTCTCTCAATCCTTAAAGACCTGCTTGTCGGTTTCTTCCTGGGGGCCGCAGGGCTGGCCAACTTCGTCCTGCTTGCAGGGATAACCACAATTGCACCGATTTCCCTGGGAATCACAAACCTGCTGATATTCTTCCTTTCCCCCCTGTTCTTCCTGACCCAGCTCGTTCAAGGTCAGTTCGTCACCTCAACCGTCAGAATTATTCTCGAGATGCTCTGGGCAAGACTCCTCTATGCAGTATTTATTCTTGCATATGTCATCGTGTGTGTTCTGCAAGGTCCTGCGTGGAAGGAGCTCATCGGAGTCTTCGGACTAAGCGGGAGCTTCCTGAACACTCCCGTAATGGCCGAGCTTCTGGCAAAAAGGCTCGGTGCCCTGATTCTGAAAGCCTCGGGAGTAGGAATCTTAGCTGCATTTTTCTCTTACACGGCAATCACTCTTGCGGCCGGAATGATAGTCCTCTGGTTCGGAGCTCAGATGCTGAGAACCATTATCTTTGGGGAGTTCCTGCACATCACGCAAGTTATTTCTGCGGGCAAGGATTTTGTCCAGAATAGGGCGAGAATCGGACTTAGGAGATAACCTTATTTGTCAGACATAATGTTTGACAAATAACGAACGGGGGATATATTCAGTATTGATTCCGTGGCCACGGAATTTTTCAATTTATTCGATTTATTCAATTTATTTGGAGATGTTTTAAACGACTTTAGGAGGCGTAGTAATGATTAGAACTATGAGCAATGAAGTTATGAAAGCTACGAAGAATGAGATTACGAACAGAGGAGGATGGCTTGAAGATGTGGTTGCTATCAAAAACAAGCGAGAGATAGTGAGGGAACCTGCCGAAGCGTTTAACAATCCAATTATTCTAATTATGGAGAGAAAGAAACCTATAGGTGTATTTATCAGATTAGACTCAGATGAGAACATAAAGAACCTTTCTGAAACGGTGAAGCTTTTCCTCTCTGACGTTCTTAATGCAGCGGGCTGCAAACTTCTTAGGCAGGCAAGAGGAGGTAGAGATGAAAAGAGGTAACCGTCGCAATCCCGTCAGCTTTTACAGAAATCAAATAAGGAGGTTACGATGTCAGAAACAGTTGTGGTCATCGACTCCAGCAAGCTGTTTCAACTGCTCAACTTCACCTGCCTTCAGGAATATGGTCGGCAGGTGAACAGTCCCCTGAAAAGGGTAATCGAAGAGGCCAGAAGGCGGAACTGGTTGTTAAAGACAACGGAAGTGAATCTCCGTAGGGCCAAGAGGGCTCTTGCCAGGAAGCTGCGGCTTCCTCTCTCAGGGGAGGAGCTGGAGATGCTTCTTAACATTGCTGAAGGCCGGATTAGGCTGTTCGTTGAGGTCATCAATAAGGAGTACTACCTCGAGAAGCTCCCGCAGGCTGTGGAGCTTCTCGAGGATAGGGAAAAAGAGCCGGAAGATGCACATGCTTTAGCCTTGGCAATGGCCCTGGTAGAGCAGGGCTATCAGGTTATCCTATGGGCCAACGATGATGATTTTACGGGAAAACAAGCCCTGATAGCAAGGCTCGGAATAGAGCTCCGTAACAAGCTGGTAGATTAAACCTTTTACATGGAGGAGAAATGTTACCTAAAGAAGAGATAGTGGTCAGAATCGACCCCGAGTGCAGAGAAGCAGTTGGCGAAAAAGAGGTCAAGAGCGTAATCGTGGTCTGCGGCGACAAAGCCGTAGGCAAGTTTCCGACTCTTTCTGAGGCTGAGGAAACTTTAACCAAGGAGGTGCGTTCTGGAGAAGTTGAGAAAGAAGAGATTGAAAAAACATGGGTAATAGTAGAAACCTGGGACGGGGAAAAAATTGCATGTAAGGTGAGACTCGACTCAGTCACCAAAAAGAGACCTCCAGGGAATCATAATACTCCCCGTTGTACTTCTCGTCGCCGCCCCCGTCTTTAGAAGGTGGTCTGCCCCGGGCCACCTTAACTAATAAGGAGCTTCCCGCTCCAACGAGTGCCACCGAACTCTCCACGGGCGTAAAGCCGTCCAGCTCTTATAGACCTCAATTGTCTGCCTATATTTCTCACTTAGGAGGTAAAATATGCGTAACTTTACACTCAACTTTAAAGATTTAAAGCAAGCTGTCAAGTCTATAACCGTAACTGCTCCCTCTACAATTGCTATCTTTGTAATAGCTCCAATGTTACTATTAATATTGCTGATGATTTCGTTCGTACCATCGATAAACTCAAATAAGAATTTGACTTTTCTTGGAGTTCAGTTATCTATTATTTGGGTAACGGCCCTTTCTTTATCCACTTCTATCTCTTTGCTTTTTCTATTTTCTCCCCTCAGAAAAGTCTATACTCTTCTTTCTCCACTACTTGAAAAAAAAACTGGTTATCGGAAGTTTGTTGGCTTCCTCTGTGGATATCCTCTTTCTGGAGTACTACTTCTACTCGGCCTTAGTTTACCCTTGGCTATTTATTCGGAGTCCTATCTTATTCATGCAAGCTTTATTGCCATTATCACTCAGTTCATACTCCTAAACGCTCTTGTGGCATTCAGTATCTATTTGCTCCTAACCAAAAAACCAGTTGGCGAAGAAGATGAGTATAAGGTTAAGTGCTCCATAACCTCTCTTTTCTTCATAATCTTTGTAGCTTACATGGGCTTGTTCGTGTACAAACTACACTCCTTTCACGGTCTATCTTTGAAAAACGCAACCGTCAGCTGGAAGAAGTTCAAAGAAGATGGTTCTGAGAGGGATTTCATTTTTGGAGAACCTGAAGAGGATACTATAACGATTCACTCATATCTATTAAAGCTCTCGCAAGCATTTGGGGTAGGCCCCGAGCACGATAAGCAAGCCAAAGAAGCCTTTGAAAAACGCCTCTCGGAAGGCCTCAAAACTAAAGAGGCCACAGTAGTGGTTATAGACTTTTTCGGGAATAAGAACAAGAAGCTTCGCTACTGTTTCACAAATAAGGCACTCGGTTTAATGGTCTTCCTACTTCCCTGTTACTTCACTCACGGGGAACTGGTAGAGAAGGTTCTCAAAACTGCCCTACCAAAAGAGCTCAAATATCACCTTGTAAGGAAGAAGGCAGAAGAATGGGAGGAAGCTTTAATCCAAATTCCTCGAGAATTTGATAGGGAATTAGTCTTAGTCAACATTTCCCTTGAGGTAAAAAAGAGAGGAATATGCTCTTTTGAATATGAATACCAAATCTCCCAGGCTCTAACAAAGCTTGACAAGTCCGGTATCCGCGTTTTCCAAGCAGCAGGGAACCTTGATGAAGATTGGAAGTTTGGAGACCTCGAACTTGCCAAACAGATTGCCTTTATCCTGCCGAACATTACAACCGTTGGAGCCAGAGAGTTTCAGGTTGGAGAGCTAATAGCCCCTGGCAGAGTAATTTTCCGCTGGCCTAACGGGGTTGAGCTTTCAGTTGAAGGCACATCTTTTTCAACTCCAATCGCCCTTGGAGCCGTTTTAAGAGAGAAGCTCAAAGAAGAAGAGAAAGGGAATTAGGCAGAGCTTCGAAGCTCTGCCTGAGCTCACTTCAAAATCCCCAGTCTCCTTGCATACTCCACCCAGAAGGGGTCTCCGAACCGAACTCCCTCCGTAAGGTTGACGAAAAAGGAAACCACGTCGTTCCTGTGGGGCAGAACCTTTTCCCACTCAGGGTTAGTCAGGTCAAAGGGGTCAAGCTCCGGAGCGACTTCCTCAAAGTAACTCGGCAACCAGCCCGCCCCGAGACAAATCGGGTAAAAGGCCGGAACTATCTGCTTTCCCCACAGGGAGGCTACCTTCTCAACTACCTCCTTGGCCACCTCAAGGTGCTCTCCCTGCTGGGCCCTCTTAAAGAGGGAGTGGAACCGCCTGATTTCCTCCTCCCCTATGGGATAGTCCTTCTTGAGGGCGAGCCAAAAGAGGGTTTCTCCCCCTCCGTAAACGGAGCTCCACACGGGGTCGGGCTCCCTGAAGTGGACGTGTCCGATTTCGTGGAGCAGAACCGATAGTGGGGGAACCTCAGTCCTGAAGCTCACCTCTCCGGCCTCTATAAAGGCTATCCCCATGGTTTTAGAGGAGTAGCCCTTCTCTTTGAGAATAGCGTCAACTCTATTGCGGGCCTCCTCCAAACTGACTAATCCGTTCTGGGTAAGGGTTTCCCAGAACTCTATCTCATCAATAACTTCAGGGTTCCTATCGGCTACCTGGAACTCCTCCCGCCATGGGATTACCTCTACTCTGCGGGCAGTTTCAACAAACTCCGGGAACTTGCCCTCAAGAACCTTCAGAGTATCCGGGTAGTGCTTTTCGAGAAGCTCTATTGCTTTCAACTTCCCCTCCCCGTCTCAATAGCCTCTTTTTGAAACTGGCCATATCCTCTCCTTGCAAGTGTTTTTGATATTAGCAGTATAGCCTTACGTTCCGATTCCTTCTCTATCAGTTTAACAAGAGCCTTCACGGCCCCGTCAAGGTCAGAGCCGTGGGCTTTCAGAATCTCTTTTACCTGCTCCCGAAGCTCTTTCATTGAAGCTCCTCCAGGAGCTTCAAGAGAGCCTTCCTCTTTTCAGCGGGAAGCTCCCCGACTATCGGTTCAAGCTCCTTGAGCTTGAGCTTCCTCTCCAGCTCCCTTACGGTTTTCTCCTTCTCCTTGAGCTCCTTCAGGAGCTTCTCAACCTCCTGCTTGAGCCTACGCTTTTCTTCCTCAAGAGCTTTCTTCTCCTGTTCCTTGAGAGCTACTCTCTCTCCTAAAATCTTCAGACTTGCCTCCTTCTCTGCTACCTCCCTTTCCAGCCTTCGGAGTTCCTTAACGAGTTCTTCGTATTTGGAGAGGGGAACACCGTTTTCTACTATCTCCCTAACTACCTCTTTCTCCCCCAGCTTATTCCTGAGCCAGTTAAAGAGCTTTGAAAAGTCCCCCTCCCAGTATTTCTGGCCTTCTTCCACCACACGACCGAACCCCACCGTCTCTTTCTCAATCCAGTCGTAGGCGGTGGTTCTACTCTTCACCGCCCCGCTTTCTGTTAGAACCTTGACGATTTCGCTAACTGCTATTCTGCTCTTTCCTTCCATCTACTTAACCTCCTTGTAAGTATTTTTACTCAACGACTGCCCATGCGTCGTAGAGAATGCCGCATTCATCTTGCCCCCCATTCAACTAACCCCTCCTCTTTGAGCTTCTGGAGGGCCCCGTAGAGGAGTTCTTTCATCTCAGGCAGGTCAGGAGCAAGGATAACAACCTCGTCTCCCTCTACCCTTTGCCTATAATGGCCTGCGTAGTCTGGCAGGCCGAAAAGCCATTGCCCAAGTGTTTTGGGAGCGTTTGGTAGGCTCACAGGCCTGCCGCCGATAACAAGCTCTACGGGCTGGTGATAAAGGGAGTTCTCCCGGGCAACAGTCCTGATTGCAAACTTCAGCTCAAACGGGTCGCCCTTGAGCACTTTAACTTTGGCAACCTCAACGAGGTCGTTTGTTCTTGCGGGCACTTTCATAGCAACCTCCTACAATTCTTCATTCAGAACGGTGATTACGCCGTCCCAATCGCCTACTGCATACCAGTAGGCGATTTTATCTTTAACCCCCCAGAGTTCATTTGGGAGGTATTTTTCTAAGCTCCCCGGATTGGGCTTAATCGGCTTATCGTAGGTGGCACAGCAGTAAGTATCAAGTGCCACCATTTGGGCCGGAGTTTTTTCGAGGAGCTTCCTGTAAACTGAAACTCCGTCCCAATCCGTAAGGGCTACGACGAGCTTGATGTTGTATTTCCTTATAAGCTCGTCGTAGAACAGGTGAACTTTCTCCCACCTACACTCCCAGAAGGTAGCCTCAACGCCGTCCACTACCACGGTGGCAGGAAAGGCATTTTCGTTGATGATAAGAATGACCTCGTCCCTCCAGAGCTTTGCAAGCTCAACGAAATACGGAACGAGGTCAAGGAACGAGTGCATGCTCCCGCTAACATCAACCATCAGCAGAAGCCGGCCGTTCTCCATGTCAGTTTTAAAGGCCGTGTATGGAGAACGGCCCTTGAGCATGTTCAGGAGGGCCTTTTTGGAGTCAATCCTGGGAGTGGCCCTCCCGTTTGAGACGAAATCCACAGCCCGCTTGAATATCTTTTTGAGGGCCCTGAACTTCCTCTTATTCACCTTACCAGCCCACCTTTCAAGCGGGCTGGGCTCGGTAAGATAGGGGAGATTGAAGTCCCGCCTCGGTGCACGGGCGGGTTCAACCTCTATATTCAAAACTTCCTCTATGAGAGAGGAAGTATAATCTTCCTCAGAGGGGTTGGAACTCTCAGCAGGGTCAACCTGCTGAGAGTGAGCGAAACTGGCCTCACCGGCGGGTGGCCTCTCTGCCTCTTGGCCAGCCCGCTCCCCCTCTCTCTCGCCTGCATCGGTAAGCTCATCGTCGCCCTCCTCTGCACCCTTTTGGGCGGAGTTAAGCTCCTCAGAGCCGCCGGTCTCTGAGGAACTCCAGAGGGACGACGGGGAGGTTTCAGCACCGACGAGTCTATCCTTAAAGTCTGCTGATGCAGACTTTAAGGAGAAGTCGGTGCCTCTATCGGGGACTCCTCCCAACCCCGCCTCTGGCCCGGGCGGTTCGGCTTCCTCCGGAGAGGTAGATTCGCACGAAGGCGAATGCCTCTCCTTCAGAGCCTCCCCGCGCCCCGAGCCAGAGGAGTGAGAGGGCTGCTGTGCACTACTGTTTTCAACCCCCTCACTTCTCTGGCCCTCTGGGCGGGCCTCTCCGCCCTCAACTTCGTTTGCCTGCGACTCGCCGCCGTGGCAGTCGTCGCAGGTTTGAGAGGAAGACTCAACGACGGTATCGTCCTCTATTTTGTGAAGACGGCGGCCCTCCTCGTGCCTCCTGAGCCAAGCAGACAGCTTGCTCAGGAGGCTCTGGATTTTGCGGTGGTCTTCAGGTGAAGCCACCGTAACGAAATACCCGATAGTCTCCCCAAAGGGAACAAAGAAAAACTCAAGCCCCCTATAAGAGACCGTCAGGCCCTCTGAAATCAGGAAAAAGGTCGGGGAAACTTCCTCTCCGACCTCTCTCAGGGCGGCGGCGAGAAGCTCCCACCGCCCGTTCCACTTTGAAGGGAGAGCTTTTTCTACTACTTTCCTCATTTCGCCTCCCTCCTGTAAAGGTCAAGGAGAGCGTTCGCCAGATTGGCAAGCCCGACAAACCTCTCCTTTAGGGCCAGCTCATACTCTTCGTTACGGCAGAGCCAGCCCTTGACGAGAAGCTCTACCTCCTCCCGGTTCTCGCACACCGGGAGATTCAGGTAGAGCTGTTTTAGCTCAAAGAGGCTTATATCCAGCCCCTTTGAACGAATATAAGCACCCACCTTTGCCACAAACTTCTGCAGGGTGGGAGCTTCGTAAATAACCGGCTCATACTCCATGTAGCGGAGTATGAACCGGCGAACGCCGTCAAGATAAAACTCCGACGGCGTTCCAGCGAGGAGCTGGGCCTCCACCTCAGCGGGCAGAAAGCCCAGCTCCAGCTTAAAAAGGCGGCGGGCCAGAGGGTCAATGATTTCCCTCTGGCCGTTGCTGGTAATCCAGACCTGTAAGTTGTCTGGATTACCAAAAAGAAACCCGCCCTCCGGGAGCGGGAGGCGGGCGTTTTGAAGAAAGTCCAGCAGGAGGGCATCAATCCTGCTGGACGCCTTGTCTATTTCGTCCAGCAGGAGAACAACCCTCCTGCTCTGCGAGAGCCTGAGTGCCCTCGCCAATACACCCTCCTTGTAGAAGCTGGAGGGCGTCTCTATCCCGGCCATGGTTTTGGCCACAGCCGGGATAGAAATCTCAAAAAGAAAATCCTCTGCCACGCTCCACTCGTGGCAGAGGTAATAAATAAGCTCCGCCCCCTGCTGGCGGGCTGAGTATTCAGCGAGGGCGGTTTTCCCCGCCCCAGCTGGCCCAGAAAGAAGAATCGTTTTCATCGCTTTCAGCCTCCCTGCTCCTGTCCTCTACCTCTAATTCTATTCCAGACGGCGAACAGCGTCAAGTCCAATTCCTGTTCAGATGAACACAACAAACATTATATTTGGCGTTGGTCTCTCTAACTTACATCTGCGTTTAGAGTTTTTATTCAATCTACATCGAAACACTTGCCACCTGCACAGGTGGGCATTATATTGAGCGTCAGATAAGGGAACTTATCTGACACGCCCTTCGAATATTTTCCAAAACCTGAGCCAAAACCGTAGTTATGGGAGGGCAAGATGCTGCGGGCAAAACCCTCAATTGTCTCTGCTGTCTTTGTTGCTACGGTAATAACCGCAACAATCTACGCAGGCCTCATCTATGTAAACATCAAAAAAACAGCTAAAGCGGAAAAAATCCTCCAGCATCAGAAATTCATAGAAATGAAATTTAAAAAATACGGGCCAAAGCTGGAGGAAAAGGCCGTGAACGCCCTTTGCAACTGTATTCAAAGTAAAACTCTGGCAGATGCGAAGATGTGCCTCATCAAGACAGAGGCGGACTACTTATATGAAGCACTTCCAAATCTGGTGCAAAGCATAGAAGATGCCTGTATAAACTTTATCCAGGAACAGGACAAGAGTATTGACTACGACTCTGCCCAATCTGCCTGCGAAATAATTGCTCGTAGGTATGGCGATAAGCTCCAGAGTAAACTCAAAAGGGAACTGGAACAGGCTTTCTCTGAGTGCTACCAAAGGAAACTGGAAAGTAATTGAAGAATTCTTTTAAAAAGGAGGAAAGGAATGGCGGAGAAACTCCTGTCCAGAGAACTCCACAATGAAGTTTTCAGACTGTTTTACGAAGGATACGAAGGGAGAACTCTTCCCTCCTCCCTCTACACCTTTGCCTGCAACCGTGTAGTAGAGGAGATAGACGAAGTAGAGGAATTCTTCTACCACAAGGGACTGGAGGGACTTGTAGTAGAGCTGAAAGAGGGAGTAAGTGCCTCTCCCGACCTTGCCCGCAGGATAGAGAAGGTCTTCTGGAATGCCGTCAGAGACGGAGAGGCCTACCGCAGGTGGAAAAGGGAGAGGCTGAAGGAACTGATACTGGAAAAGGCTGGAGAGCTCTCCCCAGAAATGCCCCTAAAGAAGGCATTAGAGGCGGTAAACGAAATAAGCAGGCTGGTTGGAGAACTGAACGTGGAGGTAAGAAGATGATTTACCTTGATTTTGGAGAAAAAGTATTCCTTGCTCCGGTTTTCGCAGGAATGGAGCACCCCTACGATGTTCTTGAGGGAAGGCAGTTTCTAATCAAAGGAGCGTCAGACCTGATAGTCGTTTTTTACCCCGAAAGGGCAACCTGCGACTCTCCGTGGGAGTGCCAGCCGGCTGAGGTTTTTAATACCGTCTGGAAAGCTCCCGTTCTTCAGGGCTCTACCGAGGACATAGTGGAGTATTTAGAACCCATCTATCCTCTAACTCCCGCCAGAATTACTCCCCTTACAGAGCCCCTGCCAGAGGTAGAGGTTAAAGACCTTGAGAGGAAAAGGCTCAATCGTGTCAAAAATTGGTTGAGGTTTATGAGGAAAGTCAAAAAGGAGAACCCCGACTGGCTGGTATTTCCCTTAACCCTCTCAACTCTGCGGCTCAACTATAACGAATTCCGTCGTCTTAAAAGGGATTACGCCTACTTTATCGGCCTTGACGAGGACACGATAGAGGAAATGGCAAGGTCAAGTGAGGTATCGCTGGTTTCCTGTGCAATCTCCTCTCTTAAAGAGGGACTAATAAGGAACGGTTTTGAGGAGCTGGTTCAGACCTTTATTCCCTCTCCAGAGGAACTGGACTCTTACTCTACAGCCGTTTTTTTACAGGGCAACCGTGCACAAGACCCAGTTTACCGGAAAGTTAGCCTTGAAGGAATAAGGAAAGAGCTGAAAAAAGAACTCCAAGAGGTAGAAAATGACCACCAAGATTGACTGGACGGATAGCGTCTGGAACCCCGTCTGGGGGTGCACCTACTCCTGTCCCTTCTGCTACGCCCGTAAATTCGCCAAAAGGTTTTCTGGACAGGTGGCAAGGTGGAACGGGCTTTCCCAGAAAGAGGCCGAGAGGCTCAAGGAGTTTAAACCCGTGTGGCTACCTAAAAACTTTTCCCGCCCTCTTAAAGGCCGTGTTATCTTTGTTAACTCAATGAGCGATTTGGCCGACTGGAAAGAGGAATGGACGGAGAAGGTTTTAGAGAGAATTAAAGAGGAACGGGAGAGGGTTTTCTTAATCCTCACCAAAAGGCCAAAGGGAGCTCTCAAGGTTCTCAAGGGAAGGGAGCTCCCCCCAAACCTGTGGCTGGGAATTTCGGCTACAAATCCTAAAGAGCTTGAAGAGAGGGTAAGGGAGCTTGTAAAGGCTGACACTCCC
This sequence comes from Thermovibrio ammonificans HB-1, assembly GCF_000185805.1. Classification (NCBI taxonomy): domain Bacteria; kingdom Pseudomonadati; phylum Aquificota; class Aquificia; order Desulfurobacteriales; family Desulfurobacteriaceae; genus Thermovibrio; species Thermovibrio ammonificans. Next base: position 28,392 of record NC_014917.1, on the reverse strand, counting down.
AACCTCTTTGTGAGCTTTGAGCCCTTTTTAGCCCCGTGGAGAGCTCCAAAGGGGAGAGAGGTAAGGAAAATCGGGTGGGTAATCTTCGGGGCTCAAACTAACCCCCTGAAGCTCCCGAAGGGGACGGACTTAATCAGGGCTACGGAGTTTTTTGAGGGGCTTGGTATTCCCGTGTGGCACAAGGACAACCTGAAAGGAGCAGGAATAGAACTCAAGAGAGAAAGGCCGTTTTAGAGGTAGAGGTGAAGGAGAAGGAGGCTTTGGAATTCCTGCTGGAGCTTGGGAGAACTGCCACAGCCCTGTGGTTGATTGAGGTTGCGGCGGGAACTGCGGCGGTAGCAAAGGGGCTCTTTGAGAGCTCCCCCGCCGTGTTTTTGGGAGGGCTCTTTGTGCTGGGCGGGACTGCGGCAGTTGCGGGAGACCTGAAGCTCAACTCAAGGATAACCCCGCTGGGCAGGTGGGGAATAGGAGCGGTGGCCGTTGGGCAGTTAACAATCGTGCTGGGAGGTTAGTAATGTGCAGGGAAGGTGCTATTTTTATGGCCTTTTTAGTCTCCTTCGGGGCGATACTCCTTGCTCCCCAATCCCTGCTTTCCCAACCGCACCTGCCTGCACTCCTCTTTCAGACGACGCTGGGGGTGGTTCTTATCTTCTTTCCCTTTCTTGTGCTGGACTTCAGGGAAAGGGACGACTGCTACCTGATGGGGAGAAAGCTCCAGAAAGTAGCCTTTGAGGGAGTGGTTTTGTTCAGCCTTATGGGAGTGATAGAGCTCTGTATTCCTAACTCTCACCCGCTACCTTTAGTGATAGCCCTTTTCGTGAGCCTTATTACCTACGCCTTCGGCAAGTGGCTTGAAACGGAATACGGGAAAAGAGAGAAGAGAAATGGATAAGGTTCTCTGGTCAGCGTTCTGGGTCTTTCTGGGAGTAGCCACGGCCGTTTTCTTCGGCTACTCCTACTACCTGTGCCACTCTTACAAGGAAGGCTGGCTCTCTATTGACAGGGAGCTTCCTAAAGAGTGCTACACGGCCGAAAAGGAAGAGGAGCTGTTAGAGAAGAAAAGGCGGTTTTACCGGGTAAAAGCCCAATACTGCCCCGACGAGCCCAACAGAGTGCAGTTAGACTGCAACGGCAAGACGGTAATCTACTACGGAGTGTCTGGCGTCTGGGAACCTGAAGGAGGAAAGGCAATCTACCTGTTTTGAGGAGTAGAGAACAGATGAAGCTCTCAGAGCTCTATACCGACTGGCTCCTTGCCCTGCACAATTCCACGAGTCCCCACACCTACCGAATGTATAAAAAGCGTGTGGGGGACTTGATTAAAGCCCTTGAGGTCTTGGGAGCCGAAACAGTTGAGGACTTGCAGGGACAGACCGGGAAAGAGCTCCTCTACCACGCCCTACAAAAGCACTCTCCCAGCGTGGTAGAGCAGAGCTTGGCTGCTTGGAGCAACTTCAGGGACTTCGTTGAGGCAGTCAAGGGAATAACCCTGCCTTCCATTCCAAGGAGAAACCTACCAAAGCCAAAGGAGAAAAAGCCCAAGCCCATCTCAAGGGAGGAGCTTCGGAAGCTCCTTGATTACCTGAAGGAAAAGGACAAGGAAGCCTACCTCGCCGCCCTGCTGATGGCCTACGCAGGTTTGAGGGCGAGCGAGGTCTTGAGCCTGAGTAAGTTCAGTTTTCAGAGGGAGGGGAACAGGTTGATTGTGAGAGTAAAGGGTAAGGGGGGCAAAGAGAGAGTCGTGCCTCTGCCCGCAGGAGTAAGCAGGGAGATAGAGGAGAACCTCAACCTCTTCCCCCTCTTTAAGTGGAGCTCCTCTCCCTACTACAGGTTATACAGAAAGCTCAGGCAGGCTGGGAAAAGAGTAGGAATAGCCGACTTCCACCCCCACAGGCTACGCCACACCTTCGGAACAGAGCTTGCGAGGAGGGGAGTAAGGCCTGAGGTAATAAGGACTCTAATGGGGCACAGCAATCTGAACACCACCGCCGGCTATATAGGGATAGCTGATGAGGAGCTCTTTGAGGCGGTGGAGAGGCTGGAGTTTAAGGGACTTTAAGGAAAGCAGCTCCGGAAGCCTACAAATTGAAGGTAGGCAGTCAACTACCCCCGACTAAAGTTGAAAAGCAGGGTTTCCGACCGCAAGGGAGGTTTCTATGAGTATCTTTGTGGCTCTTGCAATACTCGAGCTTCTGATACTTGCACACGAGCTCGGCCACTTCATAGCCGCAAGGGCCTTCGGAGTGAGAGTGGAGACCTTCTCCATAGGCTTCGGGCCGAAGGTACTGAAGTTCCGCTGCTGCGACACGGAATTTGCAGTAAGCCTGATTCCCCTCGGCGGCTACGTTAAAACGGCCAACGAAAGCCCCGACACGCCTCCGTGGCAGAGGATAGTAATAGCCCTGGCAGGGCCGCTGATGAACCTGCTGCTTGCCGTTATCTGCTTCACGGCAGTTTACCTCTCCGGAGTGGTGATTCCTGACTCGAAAGTCGTTAAAGTCTTACCGGGTTCGCCTGCCTACGAGGCCGGAATAAAGAGCGGCGACAGAATCTTGAAGGTCAACGGAGAGCCGTTCCGTTGGAGTCTCTTTGAGAAGGCCGTGGAATCGGGCAAGGAGGTTAAACTCACGATTCTTAGAGACGGCAAGGGGCTCTCCGTAACGCTCAAGCCCGTCTTTATGGAGAAGTTCCACAGAAGAATCTCGGGAGTTTTTCTGAATTACAGGAAAGTTAGCTACCCGCTTCCTGAAGCTCTGAAGAAAGGCTTGCAGGAGTACGCAAAGCTGTCTGCACTCTTTTTTAAGACGCTCTACAAACTTGCAACCGGCAAGGTATCCCTGAGGAGTATCGGCGGGCCGATACTCTCAACCCAGGAGCTTCAGAGGGCCGTTCACCAAGGAATCACCGCCCTACTGCTTTATGCAGGCTTTATTAGCCTGCAACTGGGCTACTTTAACCTGCTGCCGCTACCGGTTCTCGACGGTGGAGCGATTCTGCTTCACCTTGCGGAAGCTCTCAGGGGCGGCAGACCGGTGCCGGCGGTCGCAAGAGCCGTTTTCAACCTAATCGGGCTCGCTCTACTTGCAGCAGTTGTTCTTATAGGGCTCGCAAACGACCTCAAGAGACTGCTGTGACTACCCCGGCCCCTGCATAATAGCTTCCATGAGCTTCCTTCCCGTCGATGGAACTTTCAGAGAATCGGCAATCATGGTTCTGTATCTCTCGGCGGCAGACTGCTCAAGGGCAATGATGTTCCTTCTGCTGGCTTGACCGAAGCTACTTGCAAAGGTTCGGTACTGTTTCTCTACCCTGTCCAGCAGGGCCTTGTTTTCGAGAACGCCCCCTTTACCGGTAGAGTTGCTACCCGCAGACAGGGCCTCCTCAACGGCGGAGAGGAAGCTCTGTAGGTCAAGAGCGGCAGCGTATTGGGCCATTTGATTTACATAGGCGAAAGCCACCGACGGACTGAAGTGGGCAACCTGATAGAAGAAGTCGTAGGGTATCTGATAGCCCCCGTATTTTGCGTCCGTCAGGTCGATTCCGGAAGAGGTGAGCTTCACCTTTTTAAGGTCAATCTCCCCGCCTACCGTTATCCAGGGCCCGTAGTCCCTGTAGTACTCGTCGGCCGAGAGCTTCCCGTCGTGAATCTTCTCTGCTATTTCCCGGTATTTGTCGTAGTAGGTCTTGTAAAAGGCAGAGTAAACGTCCGCAAGGTGCCAGGCGGGAGAGTAGTAGGAGGTCTCCAGAGAACCTCCGTTGGCCTCAAAGACAACGGTTCCTATCACGGCCTTTATGAGGTCGGCCGTATCCGGGTCCTTGACTATCTCGTCAACTACGTCAACCTTACGTTTGCCGAAAACGGCCTCAAGGGCCTTCCCGGGGGCAGAACATATGTCAGGGTCTCCGACAACAGACATGCACAGTCCCTCAAGCCCTTTACCGTTCTTACTCGCCTCTTCTTGGGCCTTCTTGTAGAGGGCACAAGCGTCGAAGTTGTACTTGAGGGCAAGCTCTGCCATGGAGTTCAGCTTGGCAAGAACGGAATACAGGGACGGAGCCACCTTTGCGAGTAGGTATTGAGCAGCTCCCAAAAGGAGCGTTTTCTTGTTGCTTACCACCGTGTCGGCAATGTTTTTCACGTTGTCCCAGACGGCTGAGTAGTCTGTTGTAAAACCGAGCGCGTCGCACGAGAGCCGGCTGCTCGTTCCGATTTTCAGGTTTGCGATATTCGAGGGCGGAGAGGTTCTATAAGCCCTGTATTCAAAGCCCTTGACACCCGTCAACGGGTCTGCAAAGGCACTACCGGTTAGAAGAAGTGTCAACAGAAGACTCAATCGCCTCATCTCTCTTCTCCTTCAGGAAGTTTACGAGCTTCAGAACCTCAGCTCCGGTCAGCTCTGCCACAACCCTATCTCCCTCAAGTAGAACGGCCGTGGGAAGAGCAGATACTCCGAGCTGAGACAGAAGCTCCGGAGTAGCCTGCCTTACCTCTGCTATTCCGAGTGCCGCCGCAAAGAGCCTGCCGCTGTTGAGGTCTCCGACGACAAAGGCCTTAGTGGGAAGGTTGAAACCTTCCCGGAGCAGAGAGGCAAAAAGGAGCGGGGAATAGCGGCGGCATGCAGGGCAGGAGGGAGAGAAGAAGTAGTAGAGCTGATACTTTGAAGAAATCCTGCGGGCAAACTCAAGTTGAAGCAGTCTCACCTGCTTCTCCGCTTCGGCCACACGACTGACAAACTCCTCGTAGGCTCTCCAATACTTGCGGACGTTCTCGGGAGAGGGGTTCTCAAGGAGCTTCCGGAAGGGACGAGGAAGGTTCTCAGGGAGGAAGTCCTGCCAGGAGAAGGTCTCTTCTTTGTGATTCCTGCCCGCAGGAACGCTCTTCACGGACTTCTTAACCTGCTGCCTTTTTTCCACCTGCGCCCTATCTCCCCACAGGCCGTAGTTGAAATCCTTAGCCTGTGCCGTAACCGTCAACAGCAATACAAGTAGCAGAACTCTCTTCACAGCTTTGCCCCGTCGCTTTGTCTATTAAATTATAGGTTTCGTCCCTATAATTATTATGGAGGTGATACAGTGGGAGTGAGAAGTGCCGCAATAGCAGTTATTGCGGGGCTGGTGATAGCCGGAAGCTCCTACGGAGCGTGCAATTCCTGCGGGCAGGAACCGCACTACAGGGAGCTTCCCTACCCAACCTGCCTGTCTCAGGTCGAACTAATCATTCAGAACTCCTACGCCTACGGCCCGCAAGACATAAGGCGCATACTACCGTTTGTTGAGCAGGCAAACAGGGCCTTCTACAGGTGCGGCAGGTTCAAAATAGCCACCGGCGAGGACATCACCGTGATAGTCGACTCTGAAAAAGGAATCGTTTACCTGACGAGATACCCATTCAGCCCGGAGGAAAGATGAGGGAGAGATACTTGGTTCCGGCGTTTTCTCTCTTGATACTTCTCCCCTTTCTCCTAACGCCCGAACTGAACAGGTGGAAGGAGAGCCTCCCCGTTTGTTCGGGTACCGGGAGTTCGGGTATCGGGAGCCTCATAATTCCCGAGTCTACACTTTTCTGGTGGGCCGTAATCGACCTGATAAAGGACTTCCTCTACATAGGAGCGGCTATCGGAGCGCTCGGACTCGCCTACCTGATAGGTAAAACGGTGGAGGTAATCGGGTGCACGACGAAGAGGCAAGACGGATAGCGATAGAGGAGAACCTCGAATACAAAAAGCCCAGGAACAAGGAAGAAAAACGCTTTCTGAGAATCGTTGCCCACTTTGACGACCTGCTCTTCAAAGAGAGCCTTCTGGGTGAGCCGATAAGAGAAGGAGAGAAGTCCGCTACTCTCCCCCTGAAGTTCAAACTCCAGGGAGAGGGAATATTCGTGGCGTTCTTCTTCCACATAACCTCTCTGGCAGCCCTCCTATTCTTTCTGATAATAGAGTTCTGGGTGAAATACAGTCCGGACTCTATGAGGGTTGAGAAGCTCCTCTTTGAGAGTCCCGCGTACAAGATAGTCGTAACCGTTGCCACGGCGGCCATTCTCTCTGCCGTCCCTGTAATGTTCATAAAGAGGTACATCATTTACCCGGAAGGGTATCTCTTCGTAAGGGTGAAGAACTTCCTCATGGGCTATTGGCTTGGACTTACGGTTCTCCTGCTGCTTTCAATAGTCAGAATGGTAATAGTGAGCCTCAAGGGAGAAGGAGTTATGAGCTGGCTCCTGCCCAGAGTTTACGACTTTATCCAGAGCCACTTTGAAGTCTTCCACATCGGAATCGTTGCAGGAGCAGTTTTACTGTTCTCGCTCGGGCTGGGTCTAATGTTCCTGACACGAAAAGACTACATCAACGCCGTCGGCCTTATGCTGACAACCGCCGGTAGTATCCTCGGGATACTGGCCGTTCTCCTCTACAAGTACGGTGCAACTCCCGAAAACGCCCAATGGCTAATCTACTACCTTGCAGTTTTCATCATGAACGCTTTCTCGGAGAAGATTGAAATGGCCACCCTTCTCATACCGCTTCTGACTGTTTTCCTCTTCAAGTGGAAAGTCAGGTCCCTGAGGAGGAAGATGTATGAAATGCCTTACTCTTAGGGAGATTCTTTACACGGTAGGGCTGATGCTTCTCTTCACGCTTGCAGTTCTCGTTATCTTTTCGGTAGAGATTTTGATTCTAACGTTATAACCTTTCTGAAGTTGAGAGTGGAAAACTAAGAGTGGAAAATCATTTATATTCAATATAAATTGTTACATTGAAAGGGAACCGGGCCCAGGCCCGGTTCCCACTGGCTCTAACAGCAGAGCCAGTGGACAAACTCCAAGGCAAGTAGAATCACCTTGAAAAGCAAGCACCATTTCATGGTTACACCTCCTTCCTTTTTATTTGGGGCGGGTGGGGCCGCCCCATCAGAGTATTATTATTGTTTAATATAAGCACCCTCACAAAGAAAACAAAGTGAAGTGAAATCTTCTTCGCAGGTATATATAAACGATGACGTATAAACAATGAAGTTTCAGTTTACTCTTTTGAGAGGATTGAATGCGGTTACAATGTTGAATACAGCCCTACTTTATGGGGAAGTGTTCTTCCCTAAACTCAACAACGGGTAACAGCAGCTTCTCCCACACCATTGCTTACCTCTTTTAGCACCTAAAACAAACAGCACTCAAACCTATACCAATAAATCCAAACCAGCGTTTCACCCTTGAGGAGCTTCCCGTACTCGGTCTTTACCCGGTCACTCCCCAAGGTATAACAGCCGGTTTGTTCCGGATAGACCTCCTGAAACTTGTCAACTCCCCACCTGGGCTTGAGGGGAAAAGCGTAGTCTAAAGCCCTTACGGCCATAAGGTGGTAGGCAACTGTCGAAGAAATATCGTGAACATAGCCCGTGTGGGGGAACTTACTGCCCCACCCGCCGTCCGGAATCTTCTTCGACAGGAGGTCAGCTCCCTGCTGAAGCGTTTTAAAGAGCTCTTTAAAGTCTTCCGGCTTGTAGGAAGAGAGCTTCTGTTCCAGTCCCCGCAACCTATCCTTTAGGGACTGGAACAGAGCCGAGGGAGAGGAGGAGGAGATGGAGCTGGAGAAGCTCGAAAGCGTGTTAACCAGAGAGTTTATCTTTGCCGGAATCGAAGCCACGGCGGATATGTAGTCCTTTACACCGAACCTCCACTGAATCGGGTCCGTCTCAGACAACCAGAGGAAGTAAAGGGAAGGCGGTCGGTCGCAGGTGGCTATTAACTGAAGAACCGGATTTGCGAGCCCCGGGAAGGAGACAATGTGAACCTCTCTGTAGTAGGTGTCCTCAACGCCGCAGACGTTCCCGCCAAACTCGTAGTAGTCCTGGCCGAGAAGACTTTCCATCAACCTATCGACGAGAGGCTTTGAAAGCTGCATTATCGGCTTCAAAAAGGCAAGCTCAGTCTGATATGGATTAGGAGGAGCTTCCACAACAGCCACGGGGAGGTAGTAGGAGATTCTCAGGCCCACCTGAATGTGAAAGTGGTGGTGCCTTACGCAGATACCCTTTATCCTGAAGTCTATACAATTGAAATCAAGCCAGTTTTTAAGGTCCGTATCGGTAATCCCTGCACGTGCAGGTGAGACAAAGAAGAGCAGGAGCAGTAGCAGGATAGCTCCGAGCTTCCTCACAGCTACCTCAGCAGGTTCAGGGCTCTCAGGGAGAGGAAAGAGTGCAGGGGCGGCGAGAAGAGCACCGAGGCCACCTCAAGGTCTCTGCCTTTCAGGTCCCTGACCGGAAAACCGAACCTTGCAGACTCCTCGGTGTCAGCCTCTACAAAGGTGAAGCTCCCGGTAAACGTCCTTACGGTGCAGTAGTTGTAAGGAGAGAAGTCTCCCTCGCCGTAGATAAGCGAGAGCTTCACGGGCCTAAAAGGCTCGATGGAAACCTCTCTCCCTTCCACGAAGTCAACCACCTTCTCCCAACCCTCAAGAAGCTCTTCCTTCATTTCCTCAAGGTTGACCCTCCAGAGGGTAAGGTGGGCTCCGAGACGGTGGAAAACCCTTATCCCCGAGTAGGTTCTGCCGTCAATCCTGGCCTGATAGTAAATCGTTCTCCTGTCCGGAACGTCAGCCTCAGTGAGAGCTCCCTCCCTTACTCCGCCCACCGACTCGTCCCGGAACCTCATCAGCGGCTTAATCAACATCTTTTATCTCCCACTCCTTTATGCAGAAACCGTAAGGATTTTCTCCGGTGGCGGGGCAGGTTTTGACAACAAAGGTGTAGTAGCGAACGCCCTGCGTCTCCCTTCCCTTTATCCAGTAGTGCATTCTGGCCGGGACTTTAACGAGGAAAGTGTCCCTCGCAAGGGGTTTAACCTCAACCATCGAGTCCTCAACCGAGCAGGTCTGGGTCATCTGAAGCTCTCTGAACTTCCTCTCGGTATCGGGAAGGAGGGCCTTAATCTCCCTTGCCCAGTCGGGAGTGGAAATCGTCTCAAGGGCGTCAAAACGGTCCGGTAGGTTGTCTTCGTTAAGGTTGCACAGCAGATAGGTTGCGTTCTTGCCGAACTCCTTTAACTGCTTTGGAGTTACCACGTCAACTCCAAAACCGCCGACTCCCCTTACGGGAAGCCCCTTAACCGAAATCTCAAACGGGTGGGTCAGCGTCCACAGGAGAGCTCCCAGGGTAATCAGAAAGGCAAAGGCAAATACGCCGGTAGCAACCTTCCAGGCGGTTATAAGTCTTCCGGCCCTCTCAAGGGCGTTTGTTTGCCCGCCGTAAATCTCCTCGAGAAGTTCCCGAAGATGCTTTTTCTCCATTCAAGACTCCTACGGAGAGTAGTCTCTCGTCTTCGTTATCCGCTCCTTTCCTTTCACCTTGTCCACGACAATCAGATACAGAACGAACTTGGCGAACTTCCCTTTCAAGGTCTTGGGAGATTCATCTCTACCGAGCAGTTTGACGTAGAAGGTCTTATCGTCGTTACCTCTTACGGCCCTCATCGTTGAGAGTACGACAGAGGCTACGAAGGCGATTATGGAAAGCAGGAAGAAGCCCCCGAGCTTCCGGAAAATAACCAGGTCGGAATCGCTTGAGAACGCGTAAACGGGCAAGGCAACCGCTATTCCGGCTAGAAGTGCAACCGAGAGCTCGTCAGTATAGAAGCCGAAGATTTTTTTGTCCTCAAAGAGATACTTGAAGTTCTTCTTCAAAACGCCCCCTAAAGGTACAGGGTCTTCAGTACCAAGGCAATCAGAAATGGAGCTATCGTAATCATGAACGTTCCGAACATTAGGAGCTTGCTCTCTGTGAACTTCGATTCGAAGAAGAGGCCTATAGCTCCTATTCCTGCAAGGACTGCCCCTCCTGGCCCTCCGAGTAGTTCAACCAAGTCGTTGGCCCAGGAGTTCAGTCCCTCCTGAACGGTATTAAAATCTTTCAAAGCCCAGGCGTTCTGCGAGAACGCAGCAAACAGAATTAGGGCAAACACGACAAGCCCGAGGTGCCTCCTCATTTCTTCCTCCAAAGAGCTCGGTTTCTCCCTATTAATTATAGGGAAGATTGGTGTTTCAGAGGGAATCATGTTAGAGATAATCGCAGCAGCAGTAATAGGAACCGTAACAGGAGCCGCCCTCTCAAGGCTACTGGCCTCCAGAGAAGACGAGCTTCGAGCCCTGGAATCTCTACAGAGGGAGAAAGAGGTAATCTTCAGAGAGGCCTCCTCCCTCCGGCAGGAACTCGACAGACTCGTCAGGGAGAAGGAGGAAATCGTTAGGAAATACGAAGAGGAGCTTCAGCGGAAGAGCAGGCAGCTACAGGTCCAGCTCTCTGAGAACTCAAGACTGATGGAACAGCTCAGCCTTTTGCAACTTGAAAAGAAGAGCCTTGAGAACACGGTAGCCACCCTTGAAAGCAGGCTCAGAAGCTCCATACCGAGAGAGGTAATTCGGTCTCTAACCGGAGCCGAGAAGCTGCTTCAGCAGATGAAGGAGTACCTCAGAACCGGAAAGGTAAACAACTACAGGCTTGTTTCAAGCGATGAACACGACAAGCTCTTTGCAAGGGTTTTCGCCTCTGAAAGAAAAGTCTTTCTAACCTCTCCCTTTATCACCGAGGACGCCGTTAAAAAGAGGCTTCCGGAGATTGAGGCCTTCCTTGAGAGGGAAGACTCCACCCTCTTTTTGGTAATCGGTAGAGAGTGGAACACGGTAAGGTTCGGAGACGAGGGACTCCTGCTCCTTGCAAGAACGCTTTCAAAGGCGAACGGCAGGGTGAAGCTCTTTGCGGATAACGTCCACCACAAGGTCCTCGCAGGGGAGAACTCGGTCACGATAACCAGCTATAACTTCCTGTCGAAGAACAACAGGCTCAGGGAAGTCGGAGTAGAGATAGACGACTCAGAGCTTGCCCGCAAGCTCGTGAACTTGGAGATAGAGAACCTGAAAAACTCCTCGACTGCCCGCAGAGTCATCTACGAAAGGTTCCGGGTTGTGAAGGTAGAGTCCTCAACTTCAGGTAAGACCTACAGGGTGGAAACCTCCCTCGAAGAGCTTCCGAGGGTGTACTTCCCGCTGGAGATAGAACCGAAGGAAGGAACAACATACGAAGCAGTGCTGATTCAGAAGATTAACGGGGATACCTACACCCAGGTAATAGCGGCCGCTGCCGATTAAGGCCGTCTCATATACAGGGAGCGGAAGCTCTTCTCCAGATTCCTGACGGCCGAATCACAAATACTCCAGGTGTAAGGCGTATTAACGGTCTGGACGGTTCTCAGGGCCGCGATGACCACAATAACGGCCCTCTTAAAAGAGGTATTAACCACTTCCCTCTCAAGCCACATGGCGGTTTCAAGAGCCTTGGTAACGTCTCTATCCTTGACGGCGGAAGCTATCAGCCTCACTGCGTCGTCAACCGTCAAGCCGAAACCTCCTCGGTTAATTCCTGCCCGCAGGAACAGGTCCTCACTTCTTCTTCCTCCTCCCGCTCCTCTTCAGCTCCCTGAAAAACCCGTCAAGCCACTTTCGGCAGTAGGCGTAGTCGCCCCTCAGGAGGGCTTCCCTGACCTTTTCGTCGCCGTGCTTCTCTATGACGGCAACCTGTTTTTCAGACAGCGGAGCATTGGCCTTTTCCTTGGCAAGCTCCCTCTTTGCCCCGTCTATCCACTTTGAGAGCTTCTTCTTGGAGAGGAGAACGTCGGCAGGGAGCTCTTTCTTGAGCTTCTCAGCCAAACTGCGGGCAAACTCAAGCTGTTTCTCGGTAGGCCTGTCGTCCCTTTCTTCCGATAGGAGAGGCAGAAGCTCCCTAACCTTCTCCACCGTCTCCAGAACAGGCTTTCTCCAGTCAAGTTTCCCCTGCTCCACAAGGTCAAGCTGTTTTTCCATCTGGGCGGTCAGCTCAGGTGAGAGTATCCACGGGTGTTTTTCCTCAAGGAACTCAATCACCCGGAAGGCCGTCTCCGTTGGAACCATCTTGCCGCCCTTAACGACAACGTACTTTCTTGCCTTCAGGGTCTTCACCGTAGAAGCGTAGGTTGAGGGACGGCCCACTCCAGTTTTCTCCAGCCACTTAACTAAAGAACCTTCGGTGTAGCGGGCCGGGGGCTTTGTCTTGTCCTCCTTGAGCCTGAGCTTCGCAGGGAGCTTCTCCCCGACCCTGAGCTCTGGAAGAATTCCCTCTCCGTCTTCCTCCACTTCAGCGTCGTAAACCTTCCTCCAGCCCTCAAAGACGAGGGTCTTGCCCTTTGCCGTGAACTTGACTCCCCTGTCGTTTTGCAGAACTACCGTTTGAGTATTCCAGACGGCCTCTTTCATTTGTGAGGCAAGCGTTCTTTTCCAGATAAGGGTGTAGAGCTTTAGCTGCTGAGGAGTGAGCCTGTCCTTGAGGTTTTCGGGAGCTCCCTCCGGGGTGAGTTTAGTCGGCCTAATTGCCTCGTGGGCGTCCTGAGCTCCCTCTTTGGCCTTATAAACGAAAGGCTTTGCAGGAAGGTAGTCCTTGCCGAAAAGGCGGGGGATTAGGTTCCTTAAAAAGCCGACGGCTTCTTCAGACAGCCTCGGGGAGTCTGAACGGTGGTAGGTTATGTAACCGTTCTCAAATAGCTCCTGAGCCACCTTCATAGTGTATTCAGGGCTCCACTTAAAGAGACGGTTGGCCTCCTGCTGGAGAGCTGAGGCTGTAAAGGGAGCCTTGGGCTTTTCAAGTTTCTTTCTCTTATCGGCCCTGATTACAAGGAGCGTGGGGAACCTGAGGTTTTCCTGAGCCTCTTTCTTGTCCCAGAACTTCTCAGTCCTTGCCCTGAACTTTTTGCCGTCTTTCTCAAGCTCTACCTCAACCACCCAGTAGGGCTTGGGGACGAACTCTTTTATCTCCCGCTCTCTCTTGACGATTTCTGCCAAAGCGGTTGACTGAACTCTGCCCGCAGAGAGGCCTCTTTTGCCCAGCTCCTTTGAGAGTTCAGGGCTAATCAGGTAGCCCAGTATCCTGTCTATCGCCCTCCTTGCGAACTGGGCACGGACTCTGTTGAGGTCTATCTCCCTGGGCCTCTTTACGGCCTCTTGGAGGGCTTTCTTCGTTATTTCGTGGAACTCAATCCTTTTAACCTCTTTAGCCTTTTCTTTGAGTAGCTGGGCTAAGTGCCAAGCGATGGCCTCCCCTTCTCTATCCGGGTCTGAGGCACAGAGAACGAGCTCCCCGGAGGCGAGCCTCTGAAGCTCCTTAACCACTCTGCCTTTGCCCGCAAGGACTTTGAACTTGAAGGGAAACTTCCCCTGCTCTAAAGCCTCTATTGAGACTGCAAATTCGTCTGGGGGCAGGTCTCTGACGTGGCCTAAACTGGCCTTAACCGTGTAGCCTTTGCCTAAAAAGGACTGGATTTTCTTTGCCTTGGTGGGAGACTCAACGATTACCAGCACCTCTCCTCCTACCTGAAAAGGTTTTCAACTTTCACGGGGGGGCGAACCTCAACGATGTAGGCCGAGGGGTCTTTCCCCAACCTCTCTGCGTAGGCAACCACCCCGTCAATGGCCTCTTTGGTGTCCTCAACCAGAACGGGGTTGTAGAGGCGGTACCACTTGCCTTCGGTGTAGGCGTAGCAGACTCCGACGGGGAGCTGGCCGAACTGGGAGGGCTGAATTAGAGGCTCCTTGCCGCCCCCCATGACGTCTATGCCGTCCCTGACGAAGTAGCGGGGCTTTTCCACTTCGGGAACTATCTCAACCAGCCTCTTTATGGTGTTGGCGTCGTCAACCTTGAAGACAACTTTCGTGTGGGTGTTGTCAAACATCATTCCCGCTACTTCCTGCCCCACCCTTGCCACTATGTCGTTGAAGGACTGGGTGTAGAACCAGCAGGAGAAGTTGGTGCCGCCCACCTTGTTTATGAGGTCTTCAATACCGTGGAAGAAAACGTTTGAGGCCTCGTCGGCGTGGACTCTCAGCATGGGGTTGAACTTCTTATTGGCCGAGTTGTAGCGTCCTGCGTAGATAACCATCGTTGAGAGCAGAAGCCTTGAGAGAACGTAGGCCCTGCCCTTTGAGAGGAGGGAGCCGAGGTAGGCATGGAGAACCATCGGCTCTCCGTTCATTAGCCTCTCGTATATGGGGTTGCCCCTTGCCTTGCCCACAAGCTCCCCGATTGGCCCGACGCAGAGGGCCGATATAGAGGTCCTCAGAGTGGAGACAACCTTGGAGTAGTAGTCCCTCGGGGAGTTGGCAATCTCCTTCATCAAGAGCTCTGCGTCTTCCCTCTCCTTGACTCCCTCTGCAATCTTCTCCGTGATTTCGTTTTCAATCTTCTTGAGCTCCTCCTGGGGAATGTTTGAGAAGATGTCAACGAACCTGATTTCCTCCCTGCCGAGGGCAAAGTGGGCGTGGACTATCGCTCTGGTGGTCTCCTCTGCAATCTTTATGAAGAACTCGTCCCTGCTCTGGGGAAGGCCTGCTATAACGACGTCAACGATTTCGTCGGGAGTAAGCCCGTAGAGGAAGTTTGCCCGCAGGGAGAGCTCAGGGTAAATGGGAGAGAAGAACATGAAATCCCTGAGCCTGTTTGCCTTTATGCAGGCAGAGAGGTTGGTCTCAAGGAGTCCCGAGTCTCCCTTAGGGTCTATCACGACTACCGAGAGGCCCTCCAGAATGTCGTTGTAAGCAAGCCTCTCAAGGAGGCGGGACTTACCGTGCCTGGTCATACCGTGAATTAGACCGTGGGCCACAGAGAGGCTCCGGGGAACGAAGACAAAGACGGGCTCCCACTTTTCAGGGCCTCTCCTCTCAAGGGAGAGGCCGTATCCGAGGAAGACGTCCCCGCTCTGGTAGGGGTAGCCCACCCACTCCGCTATTTCCCTATCGCTCCTGAAGACCTTAGGCCTTTTTCTGAATCTCCAGGGCAAGGCTCTCCTCCAGGTTCTCTATGGGTTCGGGGCGGTGGAGCTTGAAGCTCTGAAGGGCGTCGGCGTAGGGGCACGAGGTCGTCTTCTCGGCAACGACGCAGGGGACGCCGAAGGTCTCTTTAAGCTCCTGAATCACCCTTTCGGGAGTAAACTCAACGTCAACCTTTACCACCGGAAAGTGAAGCTCCCTGAGAACAGAGTAGTTTGCCGAGCCGTTCCCGAAGTCGTCGAGGGCGTAGGTAATGCCGGAGTGGACCAGGGAATCCATCGCAGTCAGGTGCAGCTGCACGTCCTTTTCGACCAGCTCTACGACGATACGGTTTCCGAAAACTTCGGCTATCTCGTCCCAGCGGACGAACCTGACCGAGGAGGCAAACAGGTTGATGTGAACCGGAACCGGAATGTCCCTGACGGACACCTCTTCAAGGGCGCAGTGGAAAATAAAGAGGTCGGTAAACGGAGAGACCGTGAAATCCCTCACGAAAAGCTCTACGCCTAAAAGAGAGCCGTCCGGGCGGTAAATCTTCTGGAAGAAGAACTTGGGTCTCATGCGTACTCCACCTTCCTCGTTTTTTTTGAGCGATACATTGCCCTGTCGGCTCTGTCGATAACGCTGCTGAGGGAATCTCCCGGACTCACCGCCGTAACGCCGACGGCAAAGTCCGAAAAGGCAAGAAGTTCCTCGAGCTTCCGTCCCATCTCCTTCGGAGAGCAGGGAGAAACCACAACGAACTCATCTCCTCCGTACCTACATACAAGCTCTCCCTTCCCGGAAAAGGCCCCCGAAAGGAGCTGGGCGAACTCGCGGAGGACTCTATCCCCTTCCAGATGACCGTAGGTGTCGTTTATCTTCTTGAAGTTGTTGAGGTCTATAAAGGCGAGGCTCCAGGTCCTCTCGGAGAGAGTAGGCAGGACAACCTTGGCAAAGTAGTAAGAGAGTGCTCTTCTATTCCAGACTCCGGTCAGACAATCCTTGAAAAGCTCAACCGCAAAGGTCAAGCCTCTCTTCCCGACAAGCTCTGCCAGCTTCTGCGAAAGCCTGCACTCACCCTCTATTACCTCTTCAAGGAGCTTCCCAAAAGCTTGGAAGCTCTCGATAACAGCAAGGGCGACGGTCTCGCACCTGCCGGAAGCCTTCTCGTAGTACTCTGCGTAAACCTCTGGAGTAGGCGAGCGGCCGTCCTCGATAATGGAGAGAAGAGCTTCAAACCCTCTGAGAACAGACTCAAGAGTCGCAGTTTTCATCATATCCCCACGAAGTAGGGCCTGAATTCCAAAGAGGCGGACTCAAAAACCGCCTGGAGCTTCAGAGCACTCTCCGAAGAGAGAACATACTTGCTGATTTCGTAGGAAAAGCCCGCCTCTATTGAGAGCGAACCAGTGTGAAAGCTGTACCTTGCCCCGAGTTCAAGAGCAGTGGCCAATCTCCAGCACTCTTCGGTCGGGACAAGAACGCCGTTTACTCTTACCCTTTCTTCCCCGTGGCCCTTCTCTATCAGGTTTCCCTCCAGGTAGAGGGAAAGGTCCGTGCCGTCAAGGGAGACGAGAATCATTCTCCTGAGTTCCTCCTGCTCTACCGGAGAGAGGGGGAAGTAAGAGGTTCTCCTGTCCACATAGTCCCGGATAACCAGGTTGCAGGAACCGTTCTCCTTGAAGTAAAAGGCGAAGTCGACGCTTCCGGCCCTGAGATACTCCTTCTCGCCTTTTCTTTTCAGGATAACGGCCAGCTGCACCTGCTCCTCCGGGGACAGGGAGACTAAGCCTTCAAAAGGAGGAGCCCCGGAGCGAGTCTGACGACCGCCTTCAAAGAGAAAATCCCCGGAACCTATGAGCTTTATCGCCATCGGTACCTCCGCCTATAATTATAGGGAAAACTATCGGGATTTTTCGGAAACAGGGAGGAAAAGTGAGCATAAGTAGGAAGAAGTTCATCGAGAAGCTCGTCGAGGTTGTGAACAGAGAGCTTGAGCTCGCAGAGAACGGAATCGTAAGAGTTCCCGACGCAAGGTTCGTCACCTTTCCTCCGGAGCATAGGATAATCGAAGAGCTTCTGAAACTCCTCGGTTACGGCGGAAAAACTATTTATGTCCACGTTGATAAGGAAGAGGAGCCCGAAGCGATAAAGGCCATAATTCTTTCCGACTACCAGAGAGGAACCAACATCTTCCACAAGTACTACCTCTTCCTCCTGGAGGCGAAGCTCCAGAAGCTCGGAATAGAGGTCAGCAAGAAGAGGCTGAAAAGGATTCTGTGGAAGCTCCGCAGAGAGCTTCGCTCCGAGAGCAAAAAGACGGAAGCTCCCGACACAACATAACAACACAATACAACACATAACACAACAACAACAAACAAACACAACTAAACACAAACAACAACAAACAAAAAGCAACAAAAACATGGCGAGGCGTAGGGAGAAAGGGTGCCCCTTAAAACACCCCACATTGCAGGCCTAACACAACATCACAACACATTACACAACAAACAACAACAAACAAACACATTGCCAAACATTACAAAACAATGTATAATCGTAGGGAAAACCACTGGGAAGGAGGTGCAGATGAAAGCCCTAATAACAGACATAGGCTACGGGGACACTAAATACGGCTTTCTCAAGGACGGTGAGCTTCAGCTCAGAAAGTTCCCTACAGCAGTCGTCAGACTCGGCCCCGCCCTCAAGACGGAAGTAGAGGTGGAGGGGACTTCCGACGAGATGGTATTCGAGGGGGTCAGGTATCTTGTAGGCGAAGAGGCATTCTTCGCCGGCAAACCGATTTCGACCCGCAAAAAAGGGTTTATTCCCACTTACGCCCCGCTTCTCATTGCAAAGATGATAAGAGACTCCGGGCAGGAATTTGACGCCATTGCGGTATCGGTCGCCATCAGCGATTACAAAAGAGAGCACATAGAAACCCTCAAGAAGAGAATCTCCAGCTTTGAAATCAACGGAAAGAGATACTCCTTCTCCGAAGTCTACGTTTTCCCTCAGGGGTACGGAATATACAGGGACGTCTTCCCCAAGAAAACCGACGAAGCCGTTTTCGTGGTCGACATAGGGTTTAATACTGTCGACTTATCGTTCTACGTGAACGGGAAGCCTCGAAAGGAATTCTTCAGAGGCTTCCCGGGCTACGGAACTTCAAGGATAATACGCAACGTGATTCAGAGAATCAGAGAAGAGACCGGCCAGCTCATCTCGGAAATTGAGGCAAACGAGATGATGAAGCGGGGAGGGAAGATTAAGCTCCTCGGAAGGGAGTACGACTTCTCCTCGATTATAGAGAGCGAAAAAGAGTTCTACGCTGAAGAGCTCTTCTCCGAAATCGAGAAAGAGCTCGGGGAGAGCTGGACAAGGGCCAGCTCCCGGATTGTGGCCGGTGGAGGTGGATACTTTATCCCCGAGGAATTTAAGGAAGAGATGGCCCTGATAATCCCGGAAGCTCCTGAGTTTTCGAACGTAAGGGGCTTTTTGGAGGTGCTGAATGGATAAGAAAGACAGAAAACCTATACAGCTATACATAGACGCAGAAACGAGGGAGCTTCTCTCTTTAGTGCCCAAGGGCTTCAAAAGCTCCCTCGTGGAAGCCCTGATTAAGTGGGCCTTCTCGAATTTCGACAGGGAAGAGATATTGCAGATTGCCTTCTCCGGCGAGCTTTCCGACCCTGCCCGCAGGAATGAAGCTCCTCCGAAGCAGGAGCGTCGCGAAACTCCGGAACGCCCAAAACCGGCCCGGAGACCCGAGCCCGAACCGAAAACCGACCGAAGCTCCTCAAACCCCCTCAAGGACATAGCCAAGGAGTTTGAGGGCTTCTAAATCTCAGAGAGCCTCAAAAACTCGTTCTCAAGTTCCGCCGCCTGCTCCATAAGACGGAGCAGGCGGTATCGGAACGTCTTAGGATACTTGAGCTTCATCTTCCACAGCCCGCCGAACTCCTCTACGGGAAGGAGCAGAAACCTTCCGTAAACCGGCCTGTCAACCTTGAATCCCTCCAGGTCATACCTCACAGCTGCCTCCTCGATTGAGGCAGCCGCAAGGACGGGATTGACCCCTATTTCCCCGCTTACCTCTTTTACTGCGACAAAGTCCAGGTAAGACTTCACAACGATAACAGGGCAGTCCTTACGGAAGGGCTGGTGGAAGTGAACCCCGTAGAGGTGGAAGCTCACCTTACCGTCAGAGGGCCTGCAAAAGAGCAGCCCTCTGACGGTTCCGTCGGGAGTGTTGCCCGGCAGGACGACACGGTAACCCTTCAGATAATACCTTCTCAACAGAGGGAAAACCAGCGAGTTCTCTGCGTTCAGATGACCGTTCGTTACGCTTAAAATCTTCTCAAGGTTCAACATCTATCTCCCCGACCACTCTCTCTCTTTCGAGAATAAAAGCCCTATCCTTGTCTTTTCGGTAGATTTTCCCGACAATTAAGAACTTATAAGGTTTCCCCGGAGCGTGGTGGAGGCGGAAGTGGCCGTAAGTGTCCACAGCAGGCCCGAGCTTCTCCGGAACCTCGTACTCGATAACCAGAGGAGCAACCTTCCGGAACCTCTTCCTCAGAAAGCTGGTAAAGTGTCTGATAGCCTTCCGCCGCGAGTATGAGAGACTCTTGGTGTATTCCGTCAGCGTTATCTCCCTGCCGACGTCCTTTTCGTCAAGCTTTTTCAGAAGCTCCTCAAATATTTCCGCAAGTTCCTCACTTGTCTCCCTCACCCCAATAGCAAGCGTGAAGAGGTGCCTGCGGTAGTAGTCGTATTCTTCCCTCGACAAGACTTTTCTCTTCAGAACTTTCTCCAGCTCGTCAAGGAAGTCCAGAAGAGGAAGGGGAAGTCCGAATCGCTCCTGAACGGCCTTGGACGTCAGTCCCGTCATCGGGAGGAGCTGCTCCACTCTCCTGCGGCGGACAGTTGTTCGGGTTCGGGTCATGTCTCCTCCTGAAAGTAGTTGCCTATAATTTCAGTATACCAAGCACTTACATTCTACCAACCGAAAAACAGCCATAGGACAGACAAAGAACGGACAAAAGGTTAACAGGGAGCCGGAATGTCAAGAGCGAACGTAAAAGTGGCAGCGAAGAAGATACTCTCCCTCGTCAGGAGTTGTCCAGAGGCAAAGTTCTTCGTGTCGGAAAGCATTCTCCGAGAGATACTGAGAATAGCCCCTAAATCGCTGATAGAGGAGATTAAGTTCAGACTAATCTACATTCCTCACGGCTTTATACCGCTAATAGCAAATCTCCTGGAGATACTGCACGAGAAAGGGGAGGGAGACTTCCCGACGTTGAGAAAGAAGAGCTTCGGCTCAACCAAGGCCATAATTCATGACACATTGTTTATGAAACGCGGCAAAAAGGAGTTCTTCGAGGAGATGATTGAGCTTCTCGAAAAAATCGGTCCCATAACGCCCGATATACTGGTAAAGTATCCGGAGCTCAACCAGCGTCTTACTGCAAAGGCAAAAAACCTTTTGTTTAAAGACTACGAGGAGCTTGAAAGAGTAAGAAGAGAAGCCATAAAGCTGATGAAGTGCGCCTTGAAGTACTTCTAACCTTTCCTGCCTTTCCTGAAGAGAAAAGGCACTCTCCCGAGCTCTATGAGGAGCCAGGACGGGTCTTCCGAGAGGACTCTACCCCGTAGGAGCTTCCCGTCGCAGCGAAAGGAGATGAACCTGCCGTAGCGGCCCCTTTTCCGGAAGCGAAAAAGGTCGAGGTCGTGAAAGAAGAAAAACCTGACTTCCTCAAGGGGAACCTTAATGAACGCCCGGGTAACAAGACAACCGTCCTCGATGGAGCGGAAGAGCTGGTTGCGGTAAATCCGGTCGGGCAAGACTACGGCAAACCTGCCCGCAGAGAGAACTTCACTCAAGAAGCTCCTCAAGGCTCCTCTCCCTCCTCGCCTTCCTGATAAACTCGGAGACCTGCCAAATAGAGAGGCCGAGTTCTTCTGCTATTTCCCTGAAGCTGAAACCGTTCGCATACATTGCAAGAGCTTCCGCCCCTACGTCTCCGACGGTTCCCCTTATAACCCTCCAGAAGTCTGAAGAGAGGAGCTCCTCTTCCTGTGAAGCCGGGGTAGAGGGCTCCCCGAGGCAGGAAGAGGGACTTGCGGCCCTCTCGTCCCCCACGAGGATTTCATCGGTCAGGGAGACCTTCCAGGAGGGTTTTCTGACCACTCTTCCGTTGACTCTGACCAGTCCCTGCTCAAGAAGCTCTGAAGCGTTCTCGTATCCGCAGAGCTTCTTGAGGTAGGTATAGACGGTCAGCCCGGACTTGGAAGTGCAGAACTCTTTAAGGCGGCTGACGATATGAGCGAAGACGTAAGTGGTCGGCTTGGCACCGTTTAACTTCCCGGGAACAATGTTGTCAAGGGCCTCCAGGAAGGCGACCGTGGCCTCGGAGACAAAATCTTCAGAGAGAAACCCGCTTACTCTGCTCACGGCCTCGCAGATGAGGCCGTAGTGCTCACGGTAGAGGGCGCTCCTCTTCCGCTGAAGCTCATCTGTGTAGAAGGAGTATCCGGCCTTAATAATCGCCCTGATGATTCTCGAGCGGGTGAAAGACTCAAGGAGAAGCTCCCAGTCGTTGCTCTTCCTAATCTCCTCGAGCCTCTTCATTCCTCCTTTACAGGCCTTGGGAGGGAGATAATCGATTAGAAACGAAGGCTCAACAACGTTGCCGAACCTAAACTCAGACAGCCTCTCTTCTTTGGCATAGGCATACTCCAGCATCTCCTTCCTCTCCCTCGTTTAGTCGGGCTCAAAAATCGAGAGCAGAAACAGAACCGGTATCGGGTTCTGAATGCTTTCCTTCATGTAGTAGCGGCCGAAACGCATTCTGGGCTGGGGAAGCTCCCTTGAGAAATCGTTCCAGAACGATACGGCCGCTTCTTCCGGAGAGTAGTTTTCTTTAAAAATTTTTAAGGGTCGAATGGCCTTTACTCTCCTTTTCCAGACTCCCCTTCCCGCCTCAAGGGCGAGGGCAAGTTCCTCTGCCCTTTCGGAGAGGCCTTCTCTGCGGGCAAACTCAATAACAGGGTCAACCATTCTGGGTTTCGTGTGAAGAAGCTCTCTGAGCTTCTCCTTCCACAGGGGGTCCTTCATGAGTTCAAGGAGCTTCCTGCACCTCTTGGTGTCGCACTCAGATAGGAATCTCTTGAGGGCAGTTTCGTCGGTTTTATCCAGAACCTCCTCAAGGGCCGTCTCGAGGAACTCGGCCCTAACGTTGTTGACGAACTCCCAGTAGCGGACCTGCTCTGAAAGGAGGGTATTGAGTGAGGCGGCAACCACGCACCTCTCGTCGGGCTCGAGGAAAATCTCCTCCCCGTAGGGGTTAACCACCTTCACTCCCCCGTCCTCGGTCTTCTCAAAGAGGAGAACCTCTCCGTCGGTATCAACTACAGCCGTTTTTCTAATGTCGGGTTTTATGAACTCCTTGAACTTGTAAAGGTCAAGGTCGTTGAGGGGAACGGAAGTCCTCTCCTTTCTGGTGGAGTAGTCGGTGAACATTAGACTTGCCCTTAACGAGTACTGGGGCTTTTCCACTATCCTGAGCTCCACCTGACGGTTCTTATCGTCCTTGTAGAGGGTGTGAATCACCTCTTCTGTAGAGGTTCTGAGCATCTCTCTGAGCTTCGGGGGAAGGTAGGAAAAGTAAGTCGTCGAGCGCTCTCCGAAGAGCCTTGCAAGCTCTGCCACGACATAGAAGGAAGAGAGATTAGTCGGCGTGGATACTGTTCCGACAAAGGGAGATTCCCAGCCGGGAGGAGAGGCTTTCCCTTCAACCTTCCATACGCCGTCTCCCCTTTCAATCTCTACGGTCTTGAACCTCACCTTCTTCATCTTCTCCATGTTTCTCCTCCTCCTGATTGACAGCGAAACTGCCAGCTTGTCCCTATAATTATAAATCGACCGGACAACAGTCAAGGAGACCGGCCTTGAAAGTAGAAGAGTTTCTCAAGTCGCTACAAAGCTCTCCGCCGCTGCGGGAAGAGCTTCACGCCAAGGAGTTCAGGAACGGAACCCTAAAGACGACCGACGAGAGGTTTGCAAGAGTCCTATTCGTTGAAGCTCCCTTTGAAAACGGCGGGCTCACACAGAAAGAGCTCGACCGAATCAGCGAGACGGTAACCTCTGCACTGTCCGACTTCGAAGACGGCCTGAAAGTTGACATCACGGTAGTCAGGGACCGTAAGGTGGAAGAGTTCCTCAGGGAGTATGAAAAGCTCACGCAGAAAAGGCCCGAGAGGTTCCGGAAGCTCTCCCGGGGAGTAATCTCCCTGATTGAAGAGAGAGCTTCCGGTGCAGAGGGAAGAATCCCGGTTCCCAGGAGAACCAGACTCTTCATAACCGTTTCCTCCCTCCCCGAGAAAGGTTCAATCCCTGCGGCGGTAAGGGAGCTTCTTCCCTTCTACGGAGAGGAAGACTCGGAGGAGGTTGTAAGAAACGCAGCAGGGAAGCTGATTTCGGCCCTCGAAAGCGTCGGAGTAAAGGCAAGGGAGGCAACGAAAGAAGAAGTCCTCTCCCTCTTTTACTTCGTCCTCAACCCCAGGAAGAGCTACCTGGTAAACCCGCCGGCATTTGAGTCCATTCCAGACGCTGTTTCTCAGTCATACTGCGAGGTGGTAAACGACAAGGTGAACCGCCTCTCCTACCTGAGGATAGACGAAACTCCGGCCTACCCGATAAGGTTCAAAAAACTGACCCAGTTCACGGTAGGGCAGATGGGAAGGTTCCTCCTTGACTACTGGGAGGGCGACTGCGTTCTCAACTTCTCAATCTACTTCTCCCAGAAGGTTCTCGGAAAGAGCTTCGAACTAATCACAAAGAGAATGATTAAGAACGCCTACCGCCAGTCTCCGGAAGATGCAGAGGTTCAGGACAAATACGACGAGCTGATGGAGTTTGAAAGGAGAATCCACAGGGGAGACCGCCCTATCTTCTTTGACTTCAACGGAGTCCTCTACGGAGGCACTCCGGTAGAGGTCCAGAGCTACCTCAAGAGGCTGAAGAGAGTCAAGGTGAGGGGGGAAGACGGACAGGAGGTCTCCCTCTTTGGAGAGGACGAGGTAGAGGTGGACAGGTACACGCCCGTTCACACCCTCTTGCAGTCCTTGCCTGCAAGGATAAACGCCACAGAATACCGCAGGAGAACCATGCTCTCTAACGCCTGCGACTACTCCTACACCCTCGGGCCCATTCGGTTTCCGGGCTCAGAAAGCAGGCCCTCCTCCCTCTTCCTGACCAGAGAGGGAGACCTCGTTAACTTCTCCCTCTTTGACGCAATGCTCAACGCCTGGCTCGCAATCATCACGGGGGACACGGGAAGCGGTAAGTCCTACACGGCTAACTACTTCATTTCCGACCTCATAGCCCAGGGAGTAAAGCTCTGGGTAATAGACAAACAGGACAGCTACGTGAAGCTCTGCAAGTACGCAGGGGGAGACTACTACAGAGTCACATTGGAGAATCCGGTATCGTTTAACGTCTTTGACGGGACGACCATAAAGGCCGTCAGCGACGAGGAGAAGGAGTACAGGGCGGAGAAGCTCAGGCTTCTGCTCTCGTTCCTGCGGGCAGTTTTGGGACGGGAC
Source organism: Thermovibrio ammonificans HB-1 (assembly GCF_000185805.1). NCBI lineage: Bacteria > Pseudomonadati > Aquificota > Aquificia > Desulfurobacteriales > Desulfurobacteriaceae > Thermovibrio > Thermovibrio ammonificans. Next base: position 3,964 of record NC_014917.1, on the reverse strand, counting down.
AGGAAGCTCACCGTCGTCGAGGAGGGAGTCCTCACAGAAGCTGTGAGCGAGTTCCTGAGAAGAGGAGGGACTTCTTCCGTTCCCCTGCTGGGGGACTTCAGGAGGTTCTTAAAGGACTTCGGCACCACTCAGACCCAGAGGGAGACGGCCCAGAGGTTCTACTCAATCCTTGCGGCCTACACCGAGGAAGACGGGCTGGGCAAGTTCTTCAACCGCCCTACCTCTTTCAACGAAGACGCTCAGGTCTCTATCCTGGAGCTCGGAGCTGTTCAGGACAACACCGCCCTCGTAGAAACGCTCCTGATGGTCTTCCTCTCCTACGTCAACTACTACTCTTACAGGAACAGGAAGGAGCACAAGTGCTTTGTGGGGGACGAAATCTGGAGCTTTCTCTCTTCTCCGGAGATTGCAAACTTCTTCGTTACAATTTTCAGAACCTACAGAAAACTGGGGACAGGTGCAGTCTTGATTTCCCAGTATCTCAAGGACTTCACGGGAGAAACAGGGGGAGTTGACCTCTCGGCAATCCTGAAGAGCACCTTCATCTTTATAACAATGAACCAACCTTACGGAGACCTGAAGGAGCTGAGAGAGAAAGGGCTGATTCCCTTCAGGGAAGAAGACCTCAGGTATTTCGACACCTCCAACCCCGACAGCGTTGATGAGCTTCTCAGGCCCAAGAGGGAGTTTCACCTCGCCCTCAAGAACTACGGAGGCAGGAAAAACAAGAGTGCCGTCCTCCTACCGGTCATTACTCCCTTCCACGACTGGCTCTTTACCACAGACTCCCATCGAGTAGCCCTCTTCATGGAGGAACTGGCTATAAAGATGGCTCAGGAGGGGTTAAATGAGAGTGAGGCTGTTGCTGCTGTTGCTGACGAGCTTGCTCGCAGGTTTCCCTTCGGCGTCGGCCTTAACTCTTAAAGAAGCGGTCGCCCTCTGTCCGGTTCCCTACGCAGTGATGTGGGCAATATCAAAGGCCGAAGTGGGCAGGGCAGGTTACCCATACGTAATCAGGATAAACTCCCCGGTGAGAGTTGAGATACCGTGGCTCCGGAAGCTGGGAGAGAACTCCTACGACTGTAAGAGTTACGAGCTGTGCGTCTATACCGCAAGGGAACTGATAAAGAGAGGTTTCAGGAACATCGACCTCGGGCCCTTCCAGATTAACTACGCAGTCCACCGGTTTCCCCCGGAAAAGGCCTTCCTGCTCCCCGAAAGCTACCTCAAGGCCTGCCAAATCCTTGTGAACAAAGTGAAAAAGCACGGCTGGAGCTGGGAGGGCATAGCAACCTACCACTCAACAACGCCAAAGTATAATAGGCAATATGCTCTAAAACTACAGAGAATACTGAGTGGATTGGAAAAAAAGGGAAGCTCCCGCTAAGGGAGCTTTGGTATAATTGTGGAGAATCGTAGGGAAGAATTGTTTTCCCCGGTGGCAGCCGGGGAAAACCTCAAACCAAACAAGGAGGGCAAAATGCCCAAAAAACAAAGGAGGCAACAAATGCCTAAAGAAATTGTAAGCCACAAACCTGAAGAAGTCAACACCATTACCGTCCGTCTCAGGGCCGCCAACCCCTCTTTCCTGATGTATCCAACTGCTCTCTTTAAGGCAGGGAGCAGGTTCAAGTGGAAGGCAAGATTCCTAATCGGAATGGGCTACCTCTATGCCCTTTGCTTTAACGGGAGCACAGCCAGAACCACCACCGAGGAACTCCGGAGAGTCCTTTCAACAAAGAGCAAGTCAAGGATAGAGGAACTCTTTAAGGAGATAGAAACTCTCAATCGCCTTGCGGTAGTTGAGGCGGGAGGAGAGCACCCCGATAAGTTCGTCAGGTGGATAAAGGGAAAAAGGGGCAGGGGCGGAAGAACCGAGGTAGAGCTGGTTCTGCCTCAGGACCTCTCCTTTATCTACCCCGACAACAGGTTCTTCCCCGTTCCGAAGATTGCCTTCCTGCTCCCCGTCTCGGCACAGGCCAAGGCTCTCTACCTCTACCTGCACTACCTCAAAGATAAAGAGACCAGTAAAGCAGTTGCGAGCACGAGGAGTATAGCCAGAGCCATTTCGATAGACAAGGCGTCGGTAGGGAAACTAACAGAGGAGCTCGTAAGCAGAGGAGTTCTCTCTGTTAAAACCTCAAGGAAAGGGACGGAGTTTTTCGTCCGCTCCCCCGTTCACTGGCCGGACGAGACTCTCCTTGAGATAGCACAGCTCTACTCCCTCTCCCACCCCTTCCTCAAGGAGTGGAGCATTGCTCTCCCTGAAAAATCTCCAACACGAAGCCACCTTTCAGAGAAATTCCCCAATAGACGGACACCCCCTAAAAATTCCCCAATAGACGGACACCAAATTCCCCAATACACGGACACCAACCTGAAAAATTCCCCAATAGACGGACACCAAAAACCGGCAGGAGGAAGTAAGCCAAAAGCCCAAGAGTCCCTTACTACATCTAAGAAAAGAATTACTACATCTATATATCCACCAACATCTAATAATATATATGGTGGTGGAGAGAAACATAATATTCAAAATTCGTCAAATAACAAAAAGCTAAGAGAGAGGGAAGGAAGATGTGCGGAAGTCACCGGTAAAACCGCTACCCAACGACAGAAACCGGAAACTACGGGAAAAGACCCTAAAGTTTTAAAAGACAAACAAAAGGCGGCGAAGTTAGGGAGTACTAACAAATTGGCCGAAAGGCTTGACAAACAAGAGCTTCAGCGGATACTCAAAGCCCTGAAAGAGCTTGCGGCCCCTGTCATGAAGCTTGCCGGCGACACCGGAATCCTCGGCAGGGTTGAGGGGCGGTACGAGGCCCTGAAGGACATCTACGGCTCCTACTGGTTCGTCCCGGCCTACATCTACGAGCTTCTCTCCCTGCGGCCGGGTTCGGGCTACGGTCCCAGGGTCAACGTCAACCCGATTGGCCTACTGATTAGCTTTGCTCTCAAGGACAGTCCCGCGAGCTTTTGGAACATGGAGCGGGTCTTTAGAAACCTCTACCTTGGGAGGGCAAGTTGAGACTGAGGACGAGGAAAAAGCGGTGCGTTATCCGTCTGGCGAACATCGAGGAAGAGCGGGTTAAGAAGCTCAAGAGGGAACTCTGGAAGTTGAGGAGCATCGGAGTAGTAGGTGAGTTTCACTTCGACTACTACTCCGGGGAGCTTTTCCTTACCGTCGGTGTAGATGACCTTGAAACTGTTCTCAAGGAGCTTCCGCCCCGCCTCAGAAAAGAGGCCCTCGTTACAGAAAAGGGAGCGGACTCTGCCGTGTGGCAGAGAGTCCGCTTTGGGAGAAAACGTATGGACGGGGTAATCAGAGATGGGTAATCTGCTCTCTCTCCTTGAGAATCCGTGCCCTTCTCCGGAGGGCTTCCTCGAAGACTTCCTGGTAGGGAATTCCGAGGTCGGTAAGAATGTCTATGAGCAGGCCGGGGTGGATTCTCCTTCCCTTCGGGAAGTCGTTAATCCACTTGATAAACCTGTCGTAGTCGGACAGGGAGTAACCCTTGGTATCCACAAGCACCCACTTTATAACGTAGATGCGGTGCTTGAGGCGTTCTTTAACAATCTCTTTCAGCAGGTCGTCGAGAAGCCTGCTCTCCGGACGGATTTCCCTTCCGGTTCTTACTCTCAATTCCTCCTCCTTACTTCAAATTTTACCAGACGCCTGTGTAATTCGGCATACGGCAATTCCGTTTTAGAGCTTCAGCTGCCCAAGTTAGTGTAGTTTGCTTTGGCTTTTGGGATTGGGAGCTCTGAAAGGGAATTGCTTGAAGCTCCTGCTCCCAATAATTGTAGGGAAAAACTTGACTCTGAGCGGAACAAGTTTTACAATCAACCTGACAGGTGAATACGGTCTCTCATAAGGAGAGGGGGCAGTTGGAAGCTCCCATTACCGAACTTGAAGACCGGGAATAAATCAAAGAGCGGTGGAAGGGGATTTAGACCGAGCGTT